>CAZVEI010000014.1:2135-3129 GCA_964626295.1 uncultured Alkalibaculum sp. | reverse complement strand
CTACATCAAAAGCACTTGTATTTATCAACAGAAGTTTTTATTACATTATGACCAAATCAACACAAAATTACAAAAACAGGAGGATGTTATGAAAAAAAGCTTAAAATTTATGTGCTTCCTACTATTTATTGTAATTTTGGCAACCACATTCTTTGGATGTCAAAGTACAGATAAAAAAGGAAAATTTACTGCTGGTACTTATGAAGGAACAGGAGAAGGCCACGGAGGTACGATCACAGCAAAGGTTACCGTGACGACAGATGAAATTACCAAAATCGAAATCGATGCCCCAAATGACACGGAGAGTATCGGTGGCAGTGCAAAAGACAAGGTCATCGAAAGTGTACTTTCAAGTCAAAGCCTTGCCATTGATACCGTTAGCGGTGCAACGGAATCTAGTACAGGCATGATTGTAGCCATTACTGCAGCCCTTGAAAAATCAGGCGCAGATATGAAGACCTTACAAAATCCTAATGCAGGAAAAGCTGGCGATGAAGCCCAAAAAGACATGGATGTAGACGTAGTAATTGTAGGAGCTGGCGGGGCTGGAATGAGCGCTGCTGTAGAAGTAGCAAATGCAGGAAAATCCGTCGTTATCGTTGAAAAAATGCCTATTATTGGTGGCAACACCAACTACGCAACTGGCGGTATGAATGCAGCAGAAACACCTTATCAAGAAGCTACTGGAGTCAAAGATACCAAACAAACCTTCTACGATGATACTATGAAAGGTGGAAAAGATAAAAACGACCCAGATCTTCTTAGAACTTTAGTAGATAATGCACCAGATGCGGTGGAATGGTTAAATAATTTAGGAGCTGGTTTGAAAAGAGTCACTCTATCAGGCGGAGCTACAAATCCAAGAATTCATACTCCAGAAGACGGTTCCCCTGTAGGGCCAGTAGTTGTACAGGTTTTATCTAAAAAATTAGAAGAGCAGAATGTGGAAATTATGTTAGAGACAACAGCAGAAAAAATCATCGAAAAAGATGGT
>CAZVEI010000014.1:0-2125 GCA_964626295.1 uncultured Alkalibaculum sp. | reverse complement strand
ACTGTTACTGGAATACAAGCTACAGACAAAAGTGGAAACTCTTTTAATATCAACGCAAAAGCAGTAATACTCGCAACTGGAGGGTTTGGTGCTAATAGCCAAATGGTAGAAAAATACCGCCCTGACCTAAAAGGTTTCTCAACTACAAATCACAAGGGCGCAACAGGTGATGGAATTGTTATGGCACAAGAAGTAGGTGCCGATTTAACGGATATTGAAGAGATTCAAATCCATCCTACTACAGATCCAGAGACAGGATACTTGTTCACAGAGGGCTTACGAGGTGATGGAGCCATATTAGTAAACCTTGATGGAAAGCGATTTACAGATGAACTTCTTACAAGAGATGTGGTTTCTGCTAATATCTTAAAACAAAAAGATGGACTTGCCTATCTGATTGTTAATGAGGCCATGCGAGAAGAAAATGCTTCTTTAGCTGGATATATTGAAGACGACTATGCAGTACAAGGAGAAACGATCAAGGATTTAGCTAAAACTTTAAAGATTGACGAAACAACCCTCGAAAACACTTTAAAAACCTACACAGGTTATGTTAAAGCTGGTAAAGACAAAGAATTTGAAAGAGCACATCTAACCCAAACCCTTGAAGAGGGTCCATACTATGCATTAGAAGTAACACCTGGTATTCACCACACAATGGGCGGCGTAAAAATCGATACAAAATCTCATATAATCAGCACAGAAGGTCAAGCTATCAAAGGATTATACGCAGCTGGCGAAGTCACTGGTGGAGTCCACGGAGGAAACCGTATAGGTGGTAACGCAGTAGCCGACATAATCGTATTCGGTCGCATTGCTGGACAAACAGCAACAAGTGAACTACAGTAACTTAAGTTCGTCAGGTGGTCGGCTTTAAGCTGGTCAGCAACTTCACAAGAAAAAACAACCGTCAGATTTTTTGGCGGTTGTTTTTTGTTAGCAGGAACTACTAATTTCGTCATCCTAGAGCACAGCAGAGGATCTTGTCCCTAAAGCCAACCCTAGCTCCTGCCCCGTCATCTATGGTTAAACAAATGCCTTCTTAATCTCTTGACTTCCGCAAAGTCCGATGGAACGAAAAGTTGGTCATTGAGTATTTGTTCCACGTCTGTTGTAATCTCTTGGTAGTTTTCCTTACCTACGATCTTTTGTATTTTATCAAGTACTTTGCATACCCGCGTGTAATCATCAAGCTTGCTAGCATGAGTTCCCAATGTATGTATTCTACCAGATTTAAGTAGTATTTTTGCTGTCTTTTTGATGGCATCACCATGATGTCCATCGAGGCTCCTTATATCCATTTGAAGTAGGATATCTCTCATGATCAGCTCTCTTGCAATATCAGGATTATCTATTATAAAATCGTACTTTTCTATTTGACTTACAATCACCCTATATCCTGCAATTTGTAATTTAAACACACTGTCAATCATAGTGTAAAAACTGCAATTTTCGTAGAATCGCACTAATATATATTTTGTATTGTTAATAGTGGCAATCTCTTTATTCTTTAAACAATCGATTACTTCTGATGAAAAATCTATTTCATTACCTAAAACAATCTGTATATTTACGCTGTTCTCACGGAGAAAACTATTTAAGTTTTCACATTTTTTTAAATCGTACTGGTATGTAGAAACAAAATCCTTTTGATATGTAAATCTAGGAGTGGCAACAAGTTTGGTAAACCCAGCTTTACTAGCAACTTTAGCAAATTCTATTGTCTTTTTAAGATTCTCAGATGAAGAGCTTTCTGGAAATAGTATATTACTATGAAAATCTATCATAGTTGGCTACCTCTTTTCATTAATATATTGCATTACGAACATAATTGTATTTGGTTCTTTTCTATTTTTCAGTTTATGAGTTGTTATGAAAAATCCTTATGTTATTAGAAAGTACAGACTCAGCTAAGATACTATCATTAGCATTATTAACTTTATAATTTTTTCCTTTATTGATTTTAATGACCAGCTTTTTATTAAAATATCTTTCAAAGTCTCATCTTCATAGTTTTTACCGAAGTATCACGGGGAGCATTTCTCATCTTTCACCCTTTCTATCTATTATTATATAAATCTTTCTATATTACAACTTTTTTCCAAAATTATTTTCTATCCCATTT
>CAZVEI010000013.1:8513-17082 GCA_964626295.1 uncultured Alkalibaculum sp. | reverse complement strand
AGATTTCATTTTGTAAATAATAGTCTACGATAAACAGAGCAAAATATAGGATACTCATAACAAGAAAGAGACCGAGAATCATAAGAACCTTCTTTTTTCTTTCTAAGGCCAGGTTTTTTAACATTTCCTCCGGAAGCAAGTTAATGTCCATCCTATTTTTTCTCCCTTCGCATGAGAGCACCCATAGCATTAGCTAAAAAGTTAATATGACTTTCAGAGCTTAACTCTTTAACATTTACATTATGCAAGGTAAAATGGCATTCGGTTTTTACATGAAGGGCATCTTCAATATAATCTTTACATACAGGCATAAGAGATCCTCCACCTAATAGCAAAATGCAATCTATCCTTTTGCCTTTAGACATGGATTCAAAAAACTCCATGAGCTGACCTAATTCTTGTATTATTTCTAAAAGCAAATGATTCATCTCTTCTTTCCCATGTAATTCTCCTCTTTTCTTAAAAGAAAAGTCTTTACCTAGTTTCCACTTTTCTGCGTCTTCGAAGCTCATGTGAAAATCCTTAGCAATAGCTTTTGTAAAATCCCTTCCACCTTTCTCTAAAGTTTTGTGAATAAAAATTTTTTTATCCTCTATAAACGTAATGGATGTTTTCTCATAGCCCATATCTAAAACAGCAAAATTTAGATTTTCAAAAACGCCTCCATGTTTTTCGCGGATACATGAACTTTTAAAACATAATAATTTAGAAATGGCATTAGGTCCAACATCTACTATACTTATCTTTAATCCAGCTTTTGAAAAACAGTCTAAGTAATCGGTGACGGTTTTTTTCTCTATTGCAACACCTTGGACCTCATGCATATCAAGGATTTTGCCTTCTCGAGAAGTTTCTTTATATTCTCTTATTATAGTTGCATCTATTATGTAATTTTCTATTTTTTCAGGCAATAATACTGACATTTCAAATTTTACGGCTTGGCGAATTTCGCTTAATCCCATTTTGGGTAGCTCAAAAGTTCTAAGAATAATATCCTTAGAGGAAAGGACCAAGCGAATATCCTTCGTTTTGATTTTTAATTTAGAAAGCTTTTCTGAAAGGATTCTCTTGTCTATGACCTTTCCCTGCTGTACTGTATTCTCTGGTATAGAAAATATTTTGTAATCTAGGATGTTTATTTTTTCTTCTTTCATATTTCCCTTTAGAACTTTTACAGTTTTAGAGCCTATGTCAAAGACTATTGTATGGTTTTCTTTTTTAAACACGCTATTCACCTCTATACTTCAGTCCAATTTAACAAATTGATCTTATTTTTAGGGTCATCGCCTGACAAATCCGTAGATATATAGGGTGTGATTTTTTCTAGCTCTTCTAAATCATAGTACAATGTACCTTTAAAATAAGCCTCTTCCTTTAAATTTAAGATCACAATATTCCCTCTAATTTCTCCCTTTATCTCTGCTACTTCTGTATCCCCTCCAAAAAGGAGCATGGAGCCCTTTAGTTTTGCAGTGCTAGCCATATAGACCTCTTTTACATGATCTAAAATGATCAATCCTTCAAAAGTACAATCATCCATAATAAAAGCATCTGCTCCGTATACAATATAAACCTCTTTTGTATCATCTCCTATAGGAAAAGTACCGCCATTTAAATATACAATCTCCCCTAGAGCATTGACGGAGTGCACTTTTTCCTTAAAATTCTCCCCTAACCATATTACGTAGTCTTCACTGTTATAGGCCTCAAAATAAGGCAAATAAGAGTCTACAAAAGAATTGTTCAGACTAAATTCCTTATTTCCCCTTAGTACTACAGTATCTCCTTTTACATCTAGAGCATGCTCCTTAAAATCATCACATCTATTTACAATCAAATCTTCTGTAATGCCTATAATACCTGGTGAAGTTCCTAGAAAATAAATATTGTTCATATTATCAATAGTCATGTTTCCATTGCAGTACAAAGCATATTTTTTTAAATCTAATAGACTTACTCCAAAACTTGGCACCTCAACAATTGTTTCAAAATTTCTTCTAATAAGGTGGGATTTTCCGTATACCTTAAGTTTTTTTCTATTATCCCTGGATTCTACAACCTCGTATCCATACTCACCACCTTCAATTACAGTGGAAGATGCACTTGTCAAACCATTCCAATTTGAAGACAAAATAGAGAGGGCTTCTTCCCTAGCGCCTAGAGCTAAATAATAAGCCCTTTGATAGTTAGCGTAATTTTCTACAGATCGAAATTCGTAAAGGGATAAAAAAAGCATAGAAAACAACACAATGCTTATAAGCATCATCATCATAATAACTGTAAAAAGAATAGCAAACCCGCCTTGTTTTTTCACAGTAGTCCCCCTCAATTAATTACAATTACTTGTCCACATATGGAGATGTTCTTTTGTAATTTGACCTTTCTACTGCCTTTTGAAGCTTCAATGGTTAATTGAATGTTTTTACTATCTATGTAAGTCATGAAAAAAACATCAATTTTATTAGCCATCTGAGCTCTACTCCCTAAGCCGATATCTTTTAAGTCTGAATCCGTCTTGATCTTATACAACATCTTATTTGCCAATGTATAATAATTGTAGTACTCAGGAGTCTCTAGATCTTTTACATAAACGATACCATCTACTACATAAATTTTTGGTGTATTACAAATTTGTTTTTCAAGCTGTATCGATAAAAAACGTATCTTTTCCATAGATGTAATATCTCCGTAGAGGTTTTCGTAACCATTGTACTGAAAATAAAATTGACGAAATACAGCCCCTAATAGTAAAGTCATTAAAAGCAAGCTAATCAGGAGCTCAACTAAAGTAAACCCTTTCTTTAAGGTACGTAAATCTGAGTCCATAATCTTTCATACCGGCTTTCTTTAAAGGTAATTTCCACATTATATAAACCTTGCCTATTTGTTTGCCCTAGTTGAATTATGTAGTTTTTGTCAGGATCCTCTGCCTTTTCAATAATAGAGAAAATCATCTCAGGGTTTAAGTCCTCTCTACTACACTCCTTTATGGTAGACTTAATTTTTTCTAAGGAATTCTCAGCTTTTGTCAGCACTTCAAATTGTTCTTTAGAGGTATTGTAGCTTTTATAAGCAAATTGCAAGGCCGTTAAAAAGCTAAAGCAAAGTACAGAAAACACGCAAATAGATACAATTACTTCAATTAAAGTAAAGCCGTCTTCCTTTCTCACACCTCTTCCTCCTTAATATAAATTCTGCCTGTGCCAATTTGTACGACCACGGTCCTCTCTTTCCCTTGTTTATTTTCAAAGACAAAATGCCCTCCCATATTAACTGTACCTGTAGGCTGAAAGCTTAAGTATTTTCTAAAGTACGTATTTGAAGTGATTCGTATAGAATCCTTAAATTGTATTGTTTGAGTTTCATTAAGGGCTCCAATAGTATATATAATTATTTCATCATCATATATATAGACTAAACGCGTCTTTCCATCCATTACAGAATCATTTCGTGCATTTAAAAGGGCTTGATGGACTTCCCTACACTGAATTTTTAAATTTTGATTGTCTATAAAACTATGTAAACCTTTACCATTAAGGGAAACCATAGAAAGAACCATACCCAAAATCAATACTGTTATGATCATTTCGACTAAGGTAAACCCTTTTTCATCCTTCAAAGTAACACACCCTCTTCTAGGTAGTCAGGTGGTCAGCAAATATGCGACTGACGTTGCAGTGAAGGATGAACATGGAACAATGAATAATGAACAATTTGAAAAAGTAGCAAGAATCGCATATTTGTACTATTCAATGTTCAATTATCATTGTTCATTGTTCATTGAAGGTTTTTCCCATCCAACCAACCATTTCCTTTTTCAACCGTCCAACTTTCCAACCAACTAACCAACTAAATACCAATTAATAATCTCCCACCCCCAATGCATAGAGATAAAAGTAGCCATGGCAATCCATGGGCCAAAGGGAATGGCGTCTTTTTTGTCTTTTATTTTTGTAGCTAGTAGAATGATTCCAAAAAAACCTCCTAAAATAAAAGATAAAAATAGGGTCAATAAAGATAATTTCCAACCTAAATACAAGCCAATTACCCCTATAAACTTTACATCTCCAAAACCCATTCCCTTTCCTTTTGTAATTAGAAATAAGACAAACAAGGCTACTCCTCCTACCAATGCGCCTAGAAGAGAATCTGTCAAAGAAATAAAAGGAAAAATGATATTAAGTAAAACATAGCCAAGCACTCCGAATAGCTGTATTTTATTGGGTAAAATAAAATGGTCCATATCGATGAATGTATTTACTATAAGAAAACAGGTGAAGAACAAGTAGACAATCAGTTTATAATGGAGGCCTACAGCAATATATGTAAAGACAAACAATATTCCTGTCAATAGCTCTACAAAAGGATAGCGAAAAGAAATTTTACAGCCACAGAATCTACACTTACCTTTTAAAGCAATCCAACTAAGGATAGGAATTAAATCTATAGCTCTTAATTTAGTATTACAATTACCACAGTGAGAGGATGGCAAAATAATAGAATCACCTACTGGAATTCGGTAAATAACTACATTTAAAAAGCTCCCAATAATAGTTCCCACTAAAAATACATACAAAAAATCCAAAACATAGCCTCCTTCGACAATATCAATATAATATTACCACGGCAAAGACTACCTTAAACATTAATATTGTAAAAAAATGGTTTTATTGACCTTATAAAATATTTACTACTCTGTTTCTTCTATTTTAATACTGTATTTTAATTCTTTCACCTTGTACATTTATGGAAATGAAATCATAATAAACTAAACCTATCAAAATAATATATTTTATTGTTGACATTCTAGAAATATAGTAATAATATATTAGAAAACATATTCATTTACTACGTTAAGGAGGCAGCATAGAAATGAGTTCACACGAACATGATCACAACGGGCACCACCATTATCACCACAACGATTTTCACGATTATAACGAAGCAATCAGAGAATACAAGAAAACCTTCCCTTCTAAAGAAGATGTCTTAGAACACACACCTGATCCAGCTGTAAAGGAACTTATCCACAATATGGAAAAAATCGGACTTAAAACAGTCTTTGATCGCTTTGACGCACAAAAACCTCACTGTACTTTTGGTATGGCCGGAATTTGCTGCAAAAACTGTAATATTGGACCTTGCAGAATTACCAAAAAAAGCCCTAGAGGGGTATGTGGCGCCGATGCAGATTTAATCGTATCTCGTAATTTGCTTCGATGGGTAGCAAGTGGAGTTGCTGGTCATGGACATAGAGGTAGAGAAAGTATGCTTGCCTTAAAATGGGTTGGAGAAGGAAAGTTAAATCTTCCGATTTTAGGTTCTGAAAAGCTTAAAAAATCGGCCACTGCATTAGGAATCGACATTGAAGGAAAATCCATCAATGAACTTGCCGTTCTTGTTGTAGATATTTTACTTGAAGATTTATCTAGAGCTGTTCCTGATAAGCACAAAACTCTACACGCCTTTGCTACTCCCGAAAGAGTAACCGTTTGGAAGGAATTAGATATTCTCCCTATTAGCGCATATAACGAAATAGCAGACGCATTACATAGAACAACTACAGGTACAGATGGAGACTGGAAAAACATCATGCAACAGCTCTCTAGATGTGGTCTTGCATTCTCTTGGAGTAGCGTGCTGGCTTCTTCTATTGCTATTGACAGCTTGTTTGGTTTACCAGTGCGAAGTACTGTAAAAGCCAATGTAGGGGCAATAAAAGAAGGATACGTGAACATTGCCCTTCACGGTCATTCGCCCCTTCTCGTTAGCGAAATTGTGAAACAAGGAAAAACAGAAGAATTTGACGCCTTAGCAAAGAAACACGGAGCAAAGGGAATTCAGTTTTACGGTATTTGCTGCTCGGGCTTGTCTTCAATGTACCGATATGGAGGGGTCATACCACTTTCTAATGCCATTGGTGCAGAATTAATCGTAGGAACAGGTGCCCTTGACCTTTGGGTTGCCGACGTTCAAGATGTATTCCCAGCAATTATGGAAGTTGCTAATTGCTTTAAAACAGTAGTAGTAACCACAAGCGATTCTGCAAGATTACCAGGTGCAGAGCATTACGCATACGACCACGAACACTCTAATATTGCTGAAACAGAAAATCTAGCTAAAAAGATTCTGACTCGTGCTATTGTAAGCTTTGTAAATAGAAGAGATATCCCCGTAACCATTCCACAATACGAAGTAGATGCTGAAGTTGGATTTTCTCTTGAAAATATTACAAAACATTATGGTAGCATTGAACCTATTGTAGAGGCTTTAAAGACAGGAAAAATCAAAGGAATCATCAATCTTGTAGGCTGTAACAATCCTAGAGTTTTATACGAAAAAGCAGTTACAGATATTACATCAAAGCTAATAAAGGAAGATATTCTCGTTTTAACAAACGGATGTGCATCCTTCCCACTGATAAAATTAGGGTATTGTAACAAATCCGCACTAGAACATACAGGCAGCGGATTAAAAGAATTCTTAGGTTCAGACCTTCCACCTGTATGGCACATGGGCGAATGCCTTGATAATGCAAGAGCTTCTGCCTTATTTAGAGCCCTAGCGGATGCTTGCGGAAAAGACTTAAAGGATATGCCATTTGCCTTTGCAAGCCCTGAATGGTCAAATGAAAAAGGAGTTGCAGCTGCACTCAGCTTCCGTTTACTAGGAATTAATTCCTACCACTGTGTAGAGCCTCCTGTACAAGGGTCACCTAATGTAATGAAATACATTTACGAAGATACAAAAGAAACCATCGGTGCAGTCATGGTCGTCGATGTAAATCCAGACAGCTTAGGCGATAAAATTGTCGAAGATATCGAGGCAAAACGAAAAGTATTAAGCTGGAATTAAGCTTAGGGGGAAAAAATGAAAAAGTCCATCTTTTTAATCATCATTGCAGTTCTCTTCATCAGCCTTTCTGCATGTTCTAAAGAAGAAAATGTGTCAGTTGATGAAGGAAACTCTATCAAAATAGGATACCTCCCCATAACCCACGCCATGCCTCTTTTCATTCAAGAGGATGGCGCTAATCTCAAAAGTGCAAAGCTGGAATTAGTCAAATTTGGGTCTTGGGCAGAATTAGTAGAAGCCTTAAATGCTGGGGAAATTGACGGTGCAAGTATGCTCGTCGAACTTGCTATGAAGTCAAAAGAGCAAGGGATTGGCCTCAAGTCTGTTGCTCTAGGTCATAGGGATGGCAATGTAGTTGTCGTCTCTAAAGAGATCAATAAAGCTTCCGATTTAAAGGGCAAGACCGTATCCATACCTAGCAAGCTTTCGTCTCACAATATCCTCTTGTACCAAATGCTAAAGGAAAATAATTTAGAATTATCTGACGTCAATGTAGTAGAGCTTCCGCCAGCTGAAATGCCTGCAGCTCTTTCAGAAGGAAGAATATCAGCATACATCGTTGCGGAACCTTTTGGAGCCATATCCATATCTCATGGCAGTGGTAAAGTTTTATACGACTCACAACAATTATGGAGAGATTCTCTTTGCTGTACTTTAGTTCTTAGAGAGGAATTTATAAACGACAATAATGAAGTAGCTAAGGAATTTGTAACGGAATACGTAAAGGCAGCAGAAAAAGCAGAACAAAAAGATGAACACGTATACGAAGTGTCTTCTAAATATATGAAGACAAAAGAAGATGTACTAGAGTTATCCCTTAAATATATTTCCTATAAGGACCTTGCTATAAGAGAAGATGAATATCAAGTTCTTACAGACTATATGAAAGAAATGGGCTTATCACAAAATCCTCCAACTTATGAAGATTTTGTCGATAACTCCTTAATACAAGGTGAATAAGCATGAATACGACGAAAAAACTCTTTCATGCCGTAGTAAGCATTTCTATCCTGGTGGGTATTTGGCAGCTCGTCTATGCAACAGGGAAGTATGAGCCTTCCCTGTTACCCTCCCCTATGGACGTTTTAAGTAGTATGAAAGAATTATTAGAAGACGGAACTTTATTTCTTCATATTAAAGTCAGCATGACAAGGTTTTTAATAGGGTATACAACGGCTTCCATATCTGCTATTGTGTTAGGTCTTATATTGGGATGGTATCAAAAACTATGGGCGTTTATCGATCCTATTGTTCAAGTCTTAAGGCCCGTATCCCCTATAGCATGGTTTCCATTTATCGTTCTATGGTTTGGAATTGGTGATGCTCCCGCCATTGTTATTATCTTCATTGCAGCTTTCTTCACTGTACTTTTATCTACTGTAAATGGCGTAAGTAAAGTGGACCCTGTTTACCTGAAAGTCGCACAAACTTTTGAACTAAATCAATTGCAATTGCTGACAAAAATAGTCTTACCTGCTGCCTTCCCAATGATCGCCAATGGTTTACATATGGCCCTTGGATCTGCCTGGATCTTTTTAGTAGCTGGTGAGATGGTCGGTGCTCAGTCTGGCTTAGGGTATTTAATTATTGATGCGAGAAACTCCCTGCGCTTAGACTTAGTATTAGCTGGAATTGTATTTATCGGTTTATCTGGCCTGATTCTAGATACTATTATCAAAAAAGTAGAAACGACTATAGAAAGTAAGTGGGGTAT
>CAZVEI010000013.1:7260-8503 GCA_964626295.1 uncultured Alkalibaculum sp. | reverse complement strand
TCAAAATAATGAGTCCTTTATTACTATAGAAGGCGTGTCCAAAAGTTATCCCAGAAAGGATAAAACCCAAAGCCTTGCTCTAGACAAAGTAGATTTATCCATTAAACGAGGTGAATTCATTTGTTTATTAGGACCTAGCGGCTGTGGAAAGACTACCCTTTTAAACCTCATTGCAGGCTTTAATAAACCTACTACTGGTAAAATCTTTATTGGTGGAGAATTAGTAGATAAGCCATCTATTGACCGAATTACCATATTTCAAAACTACGGTTTACTTCCCTGGAGAAGCGTTATTAAAAATGTGGAACTAGGATTAGAAGCAAAAAAGATTCCTAAAGAAAGGCGAAAAGCTATTGCTGAGGAGTACTTACGTTTAGTGGGTTTAATAGACTTTTCTAAACATCATCCTAGTGAACTATCTGGAGGAATGCAACAGAGAGTTGCCATTGCAAGAGCGTTAGCAGTAGACCCCGACATTCTACTTATGGATGAGCCCTTTGGCGCATTAGATGCCATGACACGAATGGGCATTCAAGATGAAATTCAAAGAATATGGGGCGAAAAAAAGAAGACTATTATCTTTGTCACACATGATATTGAAGAAGCCGTTTTTCTAGCAGACCGCATCGTCATTATGACCCCTTATCCAGGCAAAATCAAAAGCATCTTAAAGGTGCCTTTAGCAAGAAAAAGAGACCGAACTAGTGTAGACTTTCTAAAGATTCGGGATAAAGTCTTTAGTGAATTTGAATTAAAAGTTCCAGATCGTATGGAGTATTATTTGTAATATAACAAAGTAATCCTACTAAAGATTTATATGAGAAAGTAGAACTCTCTCACAAAATACAAAAGCACGAGAAATCTCGTGCTTTTGTATTTTGTGTGGCTTATTCTTCTCTTTATATACTATATTGACAGTACAAATAAAAGTCCAAAGGTGGTTATTATAGGAAACAAAATGTCTTTTGTAGTAACCTTCATCTCGTAATATTCTGTTCGACCACTATTGCCGTCAAATCCCTTAGATTCCATTGCAACAGCAAGAGCTTCTGACCAAAGAACAGCTTTAACAAGCATTGGTTTTAAAAGGGCAGGAGAGAAGGCTAATGGATAAAGACCTCGTGAGCGAAAAGATGCTCTAGTACTCTTGTATTCCTCAACTATATTAGGAAAGATATTCCATGCAGCCAACAAACCATATGTAAATACTGGGGGTAAATGAAGTTGTTGCTGATGAGAACGA
>CAZVEI010000013.1:4950-7250 GCA_964626295.1 uncultured Alkalibaculum sp. | reverse complement strand
TTGTTTGTCGTTAAGACAAATAAAAATCCCAAACCCGCATAAGCTAAAACCCTGCTAGACAAAGTTAGGCCGTTCCATATAGCATTATCTGTCATATTGAGGCTACTAGCATTTACCGGTGCACCATCTTGTACTTGAAAGTGATATCCAGTAAAGAACATACCCACAGCAATTAATGTTATTGGCACTAACATCAGCAGTAAATGTTTTATGTTTACTTTTGAAATACACAGTAAAGTTATACAAATCAAAAAAGCTGATAAATTGAGTATCGCATTGTGAACTGCGGCTAACATCAAGGTAGGAAGCAATATTCCAACTAGTTTACAAACTGGATTTAGGGATTTCAACTAATTTCCCTCCTTTAATTGAAGAATAACATCTGCATAGTCTTGTGCAAGTCTGTGATCATGAGTAGAAATAATTAGGGTCATATCCCTTTTTTTCGTCCTATCCATCAACCCATTCATAATGGAAATCGTATTATCTTTATCTTGAGCATAAGTAGGCTCGTCGCAGATTAACACCTGACAATCATATGTTAAAAGCGCGGCAACACCTAATCTTCGCTGTTGACCTTGACTAAGCATATAAGGAGAAAAATTCCGGTATGGCCAAAGGCCAATTCCTCGTAAAATTTTTTCAGCTTCTTCCACTTTCCCCTTTTTATGCTTTATACGACGTAATCCTAGTTCAATTTCCTCTAAGACCGTATTTGTAACAAATTGATCTTGAGGATTTTGCGTGACAAAACCAATTGTGCCGGCCTTATAGCCTAAGGGCTTTTTAATATTTTTTCCCTTTAATAAAATGTCACCTTGATATTTGTATAAGCCATTTATGGCGCCAAAAAGGGTAGTCTTGCCGCTGCCACTTTCCCCTACTATTGCGTATACCTTTTTCTCATAGAAAGTAGCAGATATATCCTTTAAAACATCTTCATTTCCCCTTTTGACACTGATTTTATTAAGCTGTAATACGGGTTCTATATCTTCATGATTCTTTTCTTCACTATCTAATCGGTAATGGCCATTTATAGCTAGTAATCCCATGTCCACGAGCATTTTGTCCGTAAGCTCATCTACTTTGTGTCCAATTTGTTCTAATCTGTGATTACGATCCATTAAACGGATTTCATGAGCTATAGGAAGCCAATAGTCCAATCTATGGTCTACGACTAGTATTCCTGTACCTTTATCATGAAGTTGTTTGATCTTTTGAACAAGCTCTTTCGCAGACTTTTCATCTACATTAGCAAATGGTTCATCTAGAAGAAGCCATTTAGGTTTTAGGACAATTAAACACGATAACATAGCCTTTTGTTTTTCTCCTCCAGACAAAGACTGAAGGGTTCGATTCTTAAGATGAGTTATGCCACAGAACTCTAAAGCAGAATCCATAATAAGGCTCATTTCTTCTTTGGGTGTTCGAATATTGCCGAGACAAAATAATACTTCGTTTTCTACGGTGTCCATGCAAAACTGCAAATCTGGATTTTGAAACATCATGTTTACAATAGAGCAGCGCTTATCTGGCGGAAGTTGTCCTACCCTTTGACCATCCACTAAAATCTCATCCTTTTTAAGAACTCCAGTATATTGAGGGTAAATACCAGCAGTTAAATAGAGGATGGTGCTCTTTCCACAGCCAGAAGGACCTGTTAATACTGTAATTTTGTCGGAATCAAAGGATGTGCTCATATGCTCTAAAATGCTGTTTTTACCGCTATTACTATAGCTAAAACTCACATCTTTAAATTCAATCTTACTCATCTTTTAGTTGCATCGGTAGGAATTCATTTGTAAATTCTGTATCTCTTCTACTTTTGCAGAAGCCATTAGCGACAAGCCAATCAGCCATTGGATTCCAACGCGCTGGAGCCATATAGCCCCAATGTCCTGTCTTATCCAGGAAGATATTTGCCAGATGTTCTTGGCTGCGGATTAAAAGGCTTTCTGATACCTTTGGCATATATTCCTTTACAAACAGTATGGATTCTGTTGGATTATTGGCAACCTCTATATATCCTTTGTCTAAGCAGGCAAGAAATGTCTTAATGTCTTCAGGGCGCTCCTCAATAATTTGACGAGTTGCCCCTAAACATGGCGCACAGAAATCAAATAATGAGTCTATATCGGCTAGGGCAAAATAATTGATTTCTTTGCCAGCTTCAATTAACTCTTGGTTTTCCCAATTTGCATAAACCCAAGTTGCATCTGCAACAGTGTCGAGAGTTGAAACGATATCTCCTACATCCATTTGCACAAGATTAACTTTGTCATAATCTCCCCCATCCTTTT
>CAZVEI010000013.1:0-4940 GCA_964626295.1 uncultured Alkalibaculum sp. | reverse complement strand
ACACCGTGAAACCAGGCCGGCTCCCAGTGAGTAAGACGATTGCCTTCAAGCATTTTAGGAGAAGTGATGGCCTTTTCCTTTAAAGACACAATGCCAGAATCATTGCGCTGTGTAAGTGTCGCAATAGCTGTTAGTTCAACGCCATCATTCATCTTCTCCAGTAAAGAGACTTGAGGACCTAGTACGATATCTGCGCCATGAGTGTCCAGTTCACCGTGTACATCTCCTGATATTTGCACATCTAATCCTGCCTCTTTAAAGTAGCCTTTTTTAAGGGCAATATAAAATCCAGTATGATTTGTATTTGGAAACCAATCTAGTATAATCTTAATAGTATTCATCCTATTCCTCCTCATCAATCTTCTACTATTTCCACTTCAGCCTGTAAAGTGCCTATAGGATAATTCTTTAATACGCCAGTCTTAGCAAGACTATCGCTAGAAAGTTTGGCAATTAATCCAGAAAATACGAAGGCGCTAATAAACCGAACTGCTAATTGAGCAATTAAGAGCGTTGGCGAAAGCAAATAATATTGTAAATAAAATAATTCGTATGTAAATATAAACAATGCTGCACATATGCCAGAAGCAGTCATTGATAGAAGATCATAGCGCCTATATTTAAATAAGGCAAAACCCAGTTCACAACCAAGCCCTTGGATTAACCCTGTAAGGAGCAGCACTACACCTCCTGAATTTCCCATAAGCAACTCTACAGCAGCTGCTAGAAGTTCTGTTGTAAGGGCAACTCCTGGCTTTCTTATGATGTATGCTGCGATTGTGGCACCCATAAACCATACCCCATAGATAATTTCAAAACCAAATGGAGCTAAACCAGCTGGCGTCAAAGCCGTTTGCAATGCTAGCCCTGCATAAAATATACCTAAATAGACTGCGGCAAATACCGTTCCAAGTACAGCCATAAAAATTACGTCTTTCAGTTTCCATTGTTGCTTCATTAATAAAAATCCTCCTTTGTAATATATATGGTGGTAAGGTGGTAAGGTGGTAAGCAAAACCGTGATGCCACTGCTGGTGGACAAAGACCAATGAGTTACTAGTCTTCAGCAATGAGGACTATGGCTACTCATTAGGTAGCCTAAATTCTAGTGACTGGTTGCTGACCGTATCTTTCTGACCCTAGATCCTACCCCTCTCATCCTGAGGAGTTTGGGACGAAGGATCTTATATTACCTGGCCTATAGGCGAATGGTTTTCCTTTCTAACATTCAGCTTTCTACTTTCCGCTTTTCCCGGCCCACCAAAAAAAACAAAGTCGCCCATCCATCGATGAGCGACTAAAAATAACATTATTAAACATTATCTCCCTACGATGGCATTATCCAACAGGTTCAAAAGGTCAAAGACAATAGTCTTAATCTCAGCTAGGTCAATCCCCAGCACCCTTGTAATCAATATTAAATTAGACGACTTTTATTCGTATTTAATATATCACATAGATTTGTAAAATGCAATAGGTACAAAAAATAGGTAAGACGTCCTATTTCTTACTTCTGTAAATCCTCATAGCTGTAAAGTCCTTTTATCCCTTCACAAGTTACAACAGCATTTACAATTGCCTTTGCTACAACTTCTGCTGCTAGTGCCCCTAAGATATTTAGGTCGACTTCCTTATCCCCGCTAGAAATGGTAAGGAGGGCATCCCCATCAAGATTAGTGTGTACAGGGCTGATTGCCCTTGCCATTCCATCATGTGCCATCTGTGATACCCGAAGACACTCAGACTTATTTAGATGGGCATTTGTAGCTATGCAACCGATTGTCGTATTCGTCAATTCCCCTCCAATTTTATACTGCTCCTTTTCCATATTTTTAAAGGCATCAAGAGTCGGCTTTATTTGTCTCGTCTCTAAATCCACAGGGCCGGCGAGGATTTCATTTTGACGAAAGGGGTCATAGACGTCTCCAAAAGCATTGACCGCAATGACACAAGATACAATAACATCTTTGTATCGAAGGCTAGCTTGTCCTAGCCCAGACTTCATAGCAAACACCATGCCATTAACCTTTCCCACGCTAGCTCCAGTGCCTCCGCCTATATTTCCCATAGACTTATCACTTGTTGTAGCAGCACGTGCAGCTTCTGCCCCCATATTACCATTAGGGTATGCAAGAGGTGAACCGACAGCCAGATCGAAAATTACACATCCAGGAACAATGGGAACCTTTGTTACCCCAGTATCATAACCTACATCTTGGCTTCGAAGGTAATCCATAATTCCATCTGCGCAAGCAAGACCAAAGGCAGACCCTCCTGCAAGAAAAATTCCGTGTACTTCCTCCACTGTCTTCTCAGGACACAAAAGATCAGTCTCCCGCGTACCAGGTGACGCTCCTCTAACGTCAATAGACGCTGTTGCCTTATTAAGAGGACGTATTACCGTAACCCCTGTCATACCCTCATAATCCGTAGCATGACCGAGAGCAAAGCCAGGAACATCGCAAAAATATCCTGTATATCTTGGTTTGTTCATTTTTCTTCTTCCTTTCTTGTTGCTATTACATTTCTATTTCATCATCTTATCTTTTCTAGGCATCTAATTTATAAGTCGTTTTAATAGTATTTAAGCACAATTTTCATAAAATGGGCAAGCCTTTACCTCCATTATACGCCAATAATGTTTTCATGTATTTAGGGTTTTTATGTAGAAACTTAGATATTTCCACAGCAATATTATAAGCTGCTAACGCACTTTAGCCGTTAGCATTCTAGCAATAAGTAACTTAGGTTGCGATTTCTATATTTATCTAAAAGTAAAATTTGCCCTCTATACTGGCTAAGTATTAAGCTCATGAAGTACTTTAAGTGAACGCAAAGCCTGTAATTTGAGTGCTTTTCTTGTTTAAGTCAAACTTTAACATGAGCGTAGATGAGTATAAAATTCATAAGTGCTCCCCCTGGTTATTTTGCATTAATCCTCTAAATGAAGTAGAATGTCAGTAACAAATACTAAGAGGTGGGTTATGGAATTTTTGATGAATTTAGAGGGACTGGCTCTGTATGTCACTATATTTATTGCCAAGATTGTTGAAGTTTCCATTTCAACAATTCGCCTTGTCTATAACAACAAGGGTGAGAGAATAAAGGGGACGATTCTAGGGTTTATTGAAATAATGATCTGGTTGTTGCTTGTAAGTTCCGTTCTAAATAATATTACGGAAGATCCCTTTAAAATATTTGCTTATGCCTTAGGCTTTGCCTTAGGTAATTATTTAGGGCTCTATATAGAGTCTAAAATAGCTCTTGGCCTTGCATCTATTCAGGTTGTGGTCGGTGAGGAAATAGGAAATAGTCTAGCTGAAACACTTCGTGAAGATGGCTATGGGGTTACCATTATTGATGGAAAAGGTAAAAACGACAGTTCAAAGAGCCTTTTGTTTATTCAACTTAAAAGAAAACGAATTTCTGCTGCTATTAAAATGATTAAATACGTCACTCCTAGTGCCTATATTACGGTCAACGATATTACGTCCATATTTGGTGGATTTATTAAAAAATAGTTTATAGTTTCTAGTAATATAAGACTTATTGCAGTTCATATTTTACTTTAAGTTACATGATAACCCTCCATTATCAATGGGTTCAAAGTTAAAGTTAAACTTTAACTCGAAAAAGTATATTAAAAAACCGATGTAAGAGGACTTCTTCTTACATCGGTTTTTTCATTATATCTATATTTTATAATGTTATAGGTTTCCACCCTATAACAAATGTCTTCGTATTCCTCAAGAATCGATACTTACCATCAATATATGTAATGTACTCATCTACATTTCGCTGAAATAACCTTTCTTCTTCATCTGTCAAATCAGGGTTATCGCTTAATTCTACTGTCACTTGCCTCAAGTCGTCATATGCTTCTTCCTTACTCTCGTAAGTTCTTTCAAATCCATCTTCTACGACTTGTACCATTGGATCTATACCCAAATCATAGAGTAAGTTAAAGGTAATATTATACCCGAACATTCTACTTTGCTCTTCATTCACTTGTCTTTTTGTGATCCCTCGAATTCCTGTAAGCATTTCCATTTGAACATCTCGCAAAGAAGGATATCCTGTAAAACTTAAGAGGTAAGCGTATTTAATAGCAGTGTTATTCAATTTAATAATATCCCTTAAACCTACAGACCTAGAGGCAAAGGCGATGTCGTGTTTTTCTATAGATGTATTTGAATCTGTTGCATTCCAATCTAATTTCTTATAATCTACATTGTCTAATCCCGCTTTTTCTACATTAATTTTGCAAATCTCCAACATCTTATCTGCTACATCTAATGCCGTTACCTTACGAACTCGGTGTGCTATAGGTACTGTCAAACGACCTATACCGCATCCGATATCGATGACAGAGTCCTCTTTATCCAATTTCATGGCATTTACTTGATTTAATGTATATTCTTTCTCTAGTTCTGCCATAAAATCGTACGTTTTTGCTACCCTACTCCACATCTCATTCGCGTCTTTCTCACTTAATGTGCCACCAGGTAGGCTTCTTGAATTTAACTCTTGAATAGCATTCCAATTGACTAAACTTTGCATTCTACTCACCGTCTTTTCTGTTTTAATACGAATCTATATGGATGTAATACAAATCTTTTTATCTTTTTCCTTAATATAAATCATTTCTAAGTTTAAGCCATATATTTTGTCTTCTAACATGAGGGCGTGATCCGGATTGTGGGTAGTCATAATAATGGTATATCCTTGCTGAGATAATTCTTTAATCATTTTTAATGCACGAATCTGATTTCCATAGTCTAAATGATTGGTGGGCTCATCTAGCATAATAATCTTTGGATTTTGAACTAAAACCCGCGCTATCATAGCTTGTTGTTTTTCTCCACCGCTTAAATTAGTGTATTTTTTATGAGCTAAATGATCAATTTTCATCTTGCTGATGGCTTCATTAGCTATTTCTA
>CAZVEI010000012.1:7399-17142 GCA_964626295.1 uncultured Alkalibaculum sp. | reverse complement strand
TAATCCTGTTTTAACTCATCGAGCTTGAGGAACATCTTGTTATCATCATAGCCCTATCCATGACAAAAGTCGCTTTGCCGAACATGGCTTTTTCTCGTTCCATTGCATCAAAAGTAAGGTCATGATAGCAAGAGCCCTTGCACAAGAACCAAAGGTTTTACTCCTTGATGAACCCACGAGCAATTTAGACTTGTGCAATCAAGATGAAGTAATGAGGCTGATTAAACAGGTATGCAAAGACAGTGAAATTCCTCAAGAAAAGAAAGTGGTTGAACAACATAATTTTCAGCAGGAAAAGTATGTTGTAAACCTCTAGGTAATATTTATATAAGATTTTAAAGGGTTGTTTTTTCAGTGCTTGTTGGGGCAAGTCTTTCGGTTTCGGGAACATCCTTTCAAGCAATGTTAAAAAATCCTCTTGTTGAACTTTATACCTTAGATTTATCTTCCGGGGTAGCTTTTAGGGCTACCCTTGCTCTTTCTGCAATGATCTACTTCTCTAAATAGATCATTATCTTTAATAATAAAACATTAAACAAAATAATACGGGTGCATATCACTCCTTGAAATTCCATAATAATATGTTAATATAAAGGACTGTAGAGATACAGTTCTTTATTATAGATTAAGAAAGTACAAAACACCCTTCTTGTACAAGTTGTTTTTTATATGTTATAATATTCGAATAAGCAGATTGGCTCTCAGAAGCGGTTAAGGCAATCTACAAAAAATTATATTTTCCTTATAGAATAGGTGAATTTATGTCCAATAAAAAGAAAAGATCTCCAAGCACGATTTGGATGGGATTGGCTATTGTAACTATAGTGGTTTTGTTATGGGTTAATCACAATAGTAAAAAAGTGGAGCTACTATATGCTAGACAATACTCTGAGTCCTATGAAACACAGGGTCTCGTTATACGTAATGAAGAAGTTGCTCACTTAAATCAGAAAATTGACTTTGAAGTCAAAGAAGGACAGAGGGTTGGCTTAAACCAATTGCTCTCTAAATCCAGCAATATTTCCTTTAGCGATTATTACAACAGAGAAATTGACATCATCAATTGGCTCATAGAAAACAAAGCCTATCAAGATGAGGATTTATTTGCTAGTGATATTGAAAAGATTGATGAAGAAATCAAAGAGATTGACAGTGATATTAAATGGGCACAGAGTTTTGCCAATGAGGAAAAGTTAAAAATATTAAATTCCGAAAGAGAACAATTGACCAAGAAAAAAAGCTATATATTAAAATCTTTTCAATACCTAGGGGCTGATGAAGAAAGTCTCCTTGAATTAAAAAAACAGTATAGCTCTCAAAACGATACGACAGGGTCGAAAATTACACCTAAAAAATTAAATTTTAGCTTCCCAGGTTATATTTATTTTCAGTCGGATGGCTACGAAAGTTTACTAAATGTGAACATCTTGCAGTATTTGACACCTGAATACATAAGAGAACTAGAGGATTACAATGGCAGCGACGATTCTAATTATAAACAAACGGTTAAAATAATAGACGATACTTACATGTATCTTTCCATTATATTGCCTAAAGGCGTATCTTTAAGACAAGAAGAGAGAATAATAGAACTAAAAAAAGAAGTTATGGAGTCTATTAAGACGAAAGATTTGAATACATATTATCATCACTTAAACAATCAGTTTACAACTTTAAAATCTATGCCTATGATTTCTTTTCAATACAAAGAGGATACCTACAAAGGGTATGCTATTGACATTATAGAGTATGGAGAAGAAAAAGTTCTCCTGCTTCAATTAAAAGAGCAACTTCCACCTGATTTTTATACCGAAAGGCGAGTAGACCTTACTCTTGTGACCTATTCTGATTTGGGGTATATTGTCCCTAAAAAGTCTATTGTTCAAAAAGATGGGAAAGATAATATTATTATCATGAGCAAGGGGTCCTTAAAAGAATATATTGAAGTTAAGGTCAATCGCAAAAAAGGAAACGAAGTATTTTTAGATAAAACAGATAATGAAAGTATCAAAGAAGGTACTGCATTAATTATAAATCCGTAGGTGAAAAAAATGAGTATAGAAAAAAATTTAGATCAAATTATAAAAGACATGCCTCAAGACGTTACACTAGTCGCTGTGACAAAGCACAGAAGCCTAGAGGAAATTCAAAGAGTTGTAGACTATGGAATAAAGGACTTAGGAGAAAACCGAGTTCAGGAGTTATTAAACAAATACGACGAAATCAAAGGTGAGGTCAGGTGGCATTTAATTGGACACCTCCAGACAAATAAAGTAAAGTACATTATAGATAAAGTAGATTTAATCCATTCTGTAGACTCTATAAAGCTTGCTAAAGAAATTAGCACTCAAGCAGAAAAACATGGGCGAATTATGAAGATCTTGATTCAAGTGAATGTATCGAAGGAAGAGAGCAAGTTTGGCATAGATGCAGAAGAAGTAGAATCTTTTCTTCATGAAATCTCTCAGGAGAGCAATATTTCTGTTGTAGGTTTTATGACTATGGCTCCTTTTACTGAAAATATTGAGGAAACTCGTCACATTTTTAGGAAAACACGGGAAATATATGATAAAATAAAAGACAGCCAATATAAATTTAACAATGTGAATATTGAGACCTTATCCATGGGTATGACTAATGACCACCCTGTTGCAATAGAAGAGGGTTCTAACCTAGTTAGAATAGGACGAGGTATTTTTGTATAAAACAAAAGGAGGGACATACTATGGCTAAGGATTCCTGGGGAAAAGTAAAAAACCTTTTAGGCTTAGAGATAGAAGACGGATTCGATGATGATGAATTTTTTGAAGAAGAGTTTGAAGAGGAAGAAGAAGTAGAGGAAAAACCAGTTCACAAAACAAGGGTGAAAAAAGATAAGGGGATTGCCATGACAGCTACCACAACTGCAGAAAAAAAATCAAAAGTATTAGTAGTAGAACCTGTGCTTTTCAACGATGCACCGATTATTTGTGACAATTTAAAGAGAAATAAAACAGTAGTGGTGAATTTAGAAAAGGCAGAATTTGAAGAAGGTAGGAAAATTTTTGACTTTTTAAATGGTGCAGTCTACGCAATAGATGGTACGATACAAAAGATTAGTGAAAATGTATTTATCCTTGCTCCAAACACTGTTGATGTTATTGCTGAAAATATTGATTCTTCTACGACGAGGGATTTATTAAATTGGAAATTTGATAAGTAGGAGTGTTTAGATGTATTATACATTGCTACGGGCTGGAAGTGCCCTGTTTCAATTAGTATCATTGTTAATATTTGTAAATGTGATTTTTAGCTGGATTAGACCTAATAGAGATAATCCTATTGTTCAAATTATATATAATATGACAGAACCTATTTTAGAGCCTTTGAGGAAAATTACTCTTTTTGGCCCAGTGGATTTCTCACCAATTTTAGCAATGATACTTATTGACTTTGTCGTTGAGCCAGTCTACCGTTGGATATTAGGGATGATTTTTCTATGAGTCAAAAGTATAATAACACCGATCTTATGGTAAAAAAGATAAGTTATCAGGCAGAGAGATTATCTGATGGCTTAGCTTTTTTTGATTTTTATGATCCTTCCCAACAAAAGCGTATTGAAGGGGAATTAAAATATGACCCTGTAAACTTATCTTTTTTTGGAGGACATGAGTTGTGTGAGAGAAAGATGTTATGCTTGTCTCTAGAAGAGAGAGGAGAAGATACTCCATGGCCTATGGCTTTATGCCACTGTAAAGTAGATTTTGAAGTCCATCACCGGATGGTCTTAGGGGCAGTTATGAATTTAGGTATTACTAGGGAAATTATTGGAGATATTATTATTGATGAAAAGAGTATTCAAATAGTAGCTAAAGAGCATATTGCAGAGTTTATTGCTTTAAATTTACAAAAGTTAAGTAATCACAGAGTACAATTTGATGAAGTGCTCCCTATAAACTGTATTGAGCTAAGGGAGCCAAAGTTTGAATACAGTAACATAAGCGTGGCGTCCTTTCGATTAGACGCTATCATCAGCAGCGCTTGCGGAATTTCTAGAGACGCTGCTACAGATTTGATAAAAGGCGGTAAAGTAAAGGTCAATCACGAAGAGAAAACAAAAGCTTCTCAAGGAGCCCAAATTGGCGATTTGTTTTCTGTAAAGGGAAAAGGCCGATTTGTTTTAGAAGAATCTGCTGGTACTACCAAAAAAGGAAGAAGTAAAATCCTTCTGAAAAAATACGTGTGAGGTAATATGGAAGAGAAAATAGAATTAATTGTAGAACAATCTTATGAAGGTACGCGAGTCGATCAATATATAAGCGACAATATTTCAGAATTGTCGAGAACGTACATTAAAAAGCTAATAGACGACGGCAAGATTACCGTCAATGCAAAACAAGTAAAAGCGAGTTATAAATTGCAAGAAAAAGATGTGGTGTTGGTAGAACTTCCTAAACCAGAACCATTAGAAATCGAGCCGCAAAATATTCCTCTTGATATTGTATACGAGGATGATCATGTCCTTGTTGTACACAAGGCCCAGGGTATGGTGGTTCATCCTGCTCCAGGTAATTATAAAGATACTCTTGTCAATGCCTTGCTTTATCATATTGAGAAGCTTTCTGATATTAATGGAGTCCTTCGTCCAGGCATTGTGCACCGAATTGACAAAGACACCTCAGGGCTTTTAGCCGTAGCAAAGAGCGATTTAGCTCATAAGTCTTTAAGCGCACAGCTTAAGGAGCACACTATTACGCGAAAATATACTGCATTAGTAGAGGGAATCATTCAGGAAGAGACAGGTATTATAGATGCGCCAATAGGAAGACATTCAAAAGACCGAAAAAAAATGACTGTTACAGATCGAAATGCAAAAAACGCTAAAACTCATTTTAAGGTGTTAAAAAGATTTAGCAAGTATACTCTTGTAGAGTGTAGATTAGAGACAGGCAGAACCCACCAAATAAGAGTCCATATGAGCTATATTAATCATCCCGTAGTAGGAGATCTCACTTATGGATTAAAGAGACAAAAACTCTACTCAAAAGGCCAACTACTCCACGCCTCTACAATAGGCTTCGACCATCCAGAAACAGGAGAATATATGGAATTTAACTGCCCTATACCTGACTACTTTGAGAAGGTGCTACAGGATTTAGGCGGTAGAAACAATTTTGAACAATAATTGAGCGACAGTTAAACAATGGTTGAACGGTTGTTGGACGATGGTTAAACGATTGTTTGTTATCAAAAAAGAAGAGACACATCTAAAGTGCCTCTTCTTTTTTGCATATAAAATATTACTCGCCTTTAGGCATTAAAGTTGTAAGTTAAAAGTTCTACGTAGTAAGTAAAACCTATGCTACCATAGGTGGCTCAAATAGTTTTGCTTACCACCTTATTTCACCCGCTCAATCTTAAGCACTTCCTCCTCAGTTGGCGTTACATACAGAGTCTTCTGATCCGTATAAATAACCATACCCGTTTTTGCGCCTTTTGTTTTTTTAACGTATTTGACGGCTGTGTAGTCTACAGGAATATTGCTCGAATCTTTGCCTTTGCTGTAGTAGGCAGCTAATAGGGCTGCTGTTTGGAGGAGATTGTCGTCTACTTTATCGGCATCTTTTTTTATGATGACGTGAGAACCTGGTATGTCTTTTACGTGTAGCCACAAATCTGTCTTAGCTGCAAATCTCGTGGTCAGGTACTCGTTTTGTTTGTTGTTTTTTCCTACATAAATTTCTACTCCATCGTATAGATACTTCATAGGTTGGGATACCGTGTCTTTTTTCTTACTCTGTTTTTTTCGGCCTTGAGCTTTTAAGTATCCATTTTCGATTAACTCTTCTTTGATCTCATTAAATTCTTCGATTTCAGTGCATTTTCGTATATTGTCAATTTGGCTTTCAAGGTAGTAAATTTCTTCTTTGGTAATTGCCATTTGCTCTTTTAAATACTCTTTTGCCCGTTTGCCCTTATTGTATTTTTTGAAATATTTTTGAGCATTTTCTGATGGTGATAATTGAACAGAAAGGGGAATTTCAATTTCTTCTCCTGTGTAATAATCGGATAAAATAGCGTGTTTTTCCCCTCCTTTTAATAAATATATTTGGCTTGTAATGAGTTCACCGTATTTTCTGTAGATTTCAGCATCTTCAGCATCTTGAAATTCTTTTAGTTGCTTATCTAATTTGTGATAATCTCTCTCTAATTTGTTGTTTAGCATTTGCACCATACTTGAGGATTTGTTTTGAATTCGAGCCAGCGAATCTCTCAAGTAATAATATTCTTCTAAAAGAGCAGATATAGACTCATAAGATGTCTTATGGTACAACTCGTAGTAGGTGTAATCAATGGCAGAAAAATCATAGACTTTGCTCTTATTTTCATTGGTGTACATAATAGCTTGTAAGTGACCTTCTAAACGTGTGTAGAGATCGCTAAATACTTTGTATAGGGTATTCTCGTTTTCATCTGTTAGCTCTGATAGAGGGCTATCGCTGTTTATTTTAGCTCGGTGACATATCTCGCGAGACAAAGGTGGGCTTACGCCTATAAAAGTATCTATAATAAATTTATAAAGGGTTTTATTTTGAGAATAACCATGTAAAAAGGAGAAAAACTGTTCCCGACTTACACCTATTGGTTCTTTTTTGTCTTGTGGAGGCGCTTTGTAGACTTTACCAGGAAGTACTTCCCTAAAGCTGCTGATGTTCTTTCCAACCCTTTTAATGCTGTCTACGATAATCTCCTCAGGCTCGTTAATGAGTATAATATTGCTATGTCTACCCATAATCTCTACAACCAATTTTTTCATTACATAGTCTCCTAGTTCGTTTTTAGTGCCAAGGCGTATTTCAACAATTCGGTCTAAACCCAGTTGGTTAACCTCTAAAATAGTGGAATTTTGAATATTTTTGCGCAGAAGCATGCAAAACATTGGAGGAGCTAAAGGATTGTCCTTTGTGTGCTCTGTCAAATGAATTCTAGGGTTGTTATTATTAGCAGAAATAAGCAAACTGTACTTATTGCCCCTACTGTTAATATTGAATAGTATTTCATCGGATTCAGGTTGATATATTTTATTGATTTTCCCATGGATCAATTTATCTTTTAGTTCTTGTACTACTGAATAAGTAGTAATTCCGTCAAATGGCATTATAATCATCCTTTACATTTCTTCGTTCTACCTTCAAACATTATACAATAAAAAAACCTATGTCAATAATTTTTATTGTGGTATAATGTTCGAATCAGCAGATTGGCTCGCAGAAATCATATTAGTTTCCGTGCTTGCACGAGAAATTAGTATGATTTCTATGAGCAAGTGCAAGGACCTCGACCGCGCAAGCGGTCGAGGCAATTTGCGGCACACAAAATAAAGTCAAAATAATATTTATCTATAGGTTTATGGTATAATAGTCGAATCAGCAGATTGCCTCGCAGAAATTAGCGTATCTTTATTTTTATCAAAAAGGATTTGGTTATCATGAAGTTTACAAAAATGCATGGACTAGGCAATGACTTTATCGTTTTAGAAAACTTAAAAGGAGAGCTTTCCTTGAAAGGGGAGCAAATCACCTTTTTATGTAATCGAAAGTTTGGTATTGGGGCAGATGGATTAATTATAATTAATCCATCACAAGCACATCATATTAAGATGAGTTTTTACAACTCGGATGGCACAGAAGTAGAAATGTGTGGAAACGGTATTCGCTGTTTTGCAAAATACGTCTATGACAACAATATTGTTAGAAAAAATCCCCTTTATATAGAAACTCTTGCTGGCTTAAAAATTACCTTTTTAGAAATAAAAGAAGATATAGTAACAAAAGTACGAGTAAATATGGGTACGCCAATTTTTGAATGCAGCAAAATTCCAATCCATTTAAAACAGGACAATGCATTAAATGGGAAATTAGACTATAAGGGTCAGGAGATTTATTATGCTGCTCTTTCTATGGGTAATCCTCATGTAGTGATTTTTGTAGAGAATGTAGAAAAGTATCCTGTAAAAGAGGTAGGATCTTTTTTTGAAAATCATCCACTATTCCCTAGTAAAACCAATGTAAACTTTGTAGAAATCATTAATCCCAATCACATTAAGGTGATCACATGGGAAAGAGGTGTTGGTCTTACTTTAGCATGCGGAACAGGCACTTGTGCTAGTGCAACAGTGGCAGTTTTAAAAGGGCTTGTAAATAAAAAAGTAAGGGCTACTCTCCCTGGTGGAGACTTGCATATAGAAGTTAAAGATAATATATATATGACTGGTAAAGCCATTGAAGTATTTAGTGGCAAAATCACTTTATAACAGTTTGTATTTACTTAGGAGGGTTTTATGAAAAGTATGACAGGCTTCGGTAGAGGCGAATATCGAGACGAAGAATTTGAAATAATAGTCGAAATGAAGAGTATAAATCACAGGTATAAGGACTTTTTTATAAAAACTCCTAGACAGATTACTATGCTAGAAGAAAACATTCGCAAATACATTAGCGAAAAAGTTTCTAGAGGTAGGATTGAAATAAATATTAAGCTAAACAAAGGAGCTATTGGAGATAAAACCCTTTCTTTAAATAGCAAACTTGCTGAAGAATACGTGAGAAGTTTAAAAAAATTAAAGGATAGCTTTGTAGAGATTACAGGTGAAATCTCCTTGAGTTTGGTTTCTAGATTTCCTGATGTAATAACGGCTACAGAAAATGAAGTGGATTTAGATACCCTTTGGAAAAAGGTTTCCCCAGCATTAGAATGTGCTACATCTGCATTGGTAAACAGCAGAGAAAGGGAAGGGAATACTTTAAAAAAAGACTTTGAAATGCGCTTAGCATATATCAATGAAATGCTTTCTAAAGCTGAAAAAAGAGCTCCTATAGTAAGTCAAGACTACAGGGCTCGTTTAGAAGACAAGGTAAAAGAATATACGGATTCTATAGAGGTTGATGAAAGTAGGCTACTAAGTGAAGTGGCTATTTTTGCCGACCGAGTTAGCATTGATGAGGAAATTACTAGGCTAAAAAGTCATATCAATCGCTTTAATACGATTATAGAGGAAACAGAGCCTGTTGGGAGGAAGTTGGATTTTCTTATTCAAGAGATGAATAGAGAAATTAATACCATAGGTTCTAAGGCCAATGATATTGAAATATCTAATTGCGTTGTAGATATGAAAAGTGAATTAGAAAAAATGAGAGAACAAGTACAGAATATTGAATAATTAGGGGGAAAAATGGAAAATAATTTTTACGTTAAAGAAAAAGGCTTACTGATTATCATTTCAGGTCCTTCAGGTGCAGGGAAGGGAACAGTATGCAAAGAGTTGTTGAGTAAATACCCTAATTTAGCGCTTTCTGTTTCAGCGACTACGAGAGACCCAAGACCAGGAGAAATAGAAGGAAAGAATTATTACTTTATTACAAAAGAAAGTTTCCTTGATATGATAGGTAATGATGAATTTTTAGAATACGCAAAAGTTTACGATAATTACTACGGTACACCGTCTCAATCTGTTCTAGACATGATGGACCAAGGTATTGATGTAATACTTGAAATAGATATCCAAGGTGCCGCTCAAGTTCGAATAAACTACCCTGAGGGCATCTATATTTTCGTAGTTCCACCTTCTCTTTTTGAGCTTCGAAAGAGGATTACAGAACGAGGAACGGAAAGCGAAGAACAACTTAATAAGCGTATGAACTGTGCATACGATGAAATTCGAAATGCTAAAGATGCTATTAATATTGTGTTGGATGTTTTTGATA
>CAZVEI010000012.1:0-7389 GCA_964626295.1 uncultured Alkalibaculum sp. | reverse complement strand
TTATAGTTATATTGTCATTAACGACAAAATTCATGTGGCAGCAGATCAAATTGCTTCTATTATAGCAGCAGAGAAATGCCGTTCTAATCGTCTAGAAAGTAAAATTGATGAAATTATAGGGAGGTCATAATATGAGATATCCAGCAATAAATGATTTACTTAAAAAGGTAGATAACAAATATTCTCTAATTTTAGTAACAGCAAAAAGAGCACGACATTTAGTAGAGGGTTCAACGACAAATGTCAAATTAAACAATGAGAACCCAGTGTCTATTGCAACAGAAGAAATTTCTAAAGATTTAATAGAATATAAATACTAAAGCACCTTAGTGTCTTAAATAATAGTGAAGCGATAGCTTTAAAAATGATTGCAATAGCATATGCTCTTGCAATTTTTTTACGAAAAACAAGGAGTTGGAGAGTTAAAAAGTCGGAAGAAGAAAGCACTTTGCATGGAGATGAACAAGGTTTTCCCGTCTAACCGGTAGTAATACCCGATTTGTTTCGTTCGAAGGGCGAGAGAAATCGAAGGGTATTACCCCTATCAAGGTTAGCGAGGTTTGTAGCGACTGCAAGGATTTAGAAACCCGCACCCTATGACCGACCAACTTTTAACTAAAGGATGAAATCTATGAGAGTAGCAGAAGTTTATATAAACCAAATAAACAAGAATATTGACTATTCTTTTGATTATTACATACCTAACTTTTTAGAGCCTATGGAAATAGGGCTTAGGGTGGTTATTCCCTTTGGCGTAAAAAATAGTAAAATCGATGGTCTAGTCGTAGGAATTAAAGAGAGTAGCGAGTACAAAAGGTTAAAGAACATCGAGGGGGTTATTGAAGATTACCCCAAACTAGATGATTGGCAGATTAAAATGTGTCATTGGCTACAAAAAAGCTACCACTGTCTTTTTATGGAAGCTGTAAACTGCTTTGTTCCGAGCAATTTACATATAAAAAAGAAAAGAGAAAGTGGTTTCAGCAAGTACTACATGACCAATGCATTACAAGAAGTCAAGTACTACAAGCTCTCTGGCAAATATCATAATAGAGAAGATTATTTGGCAAAAATCAAGAGAAATGCCACAAAGCAAAGAGAGATATTAAGCTGTTTAGAAGAGATCCCCATAAGTTATAAAGAGCTTAAAGAAAAGACAAATTGTACATCAGCAAGTTTAAATACTCTCATGGAAAAGGGCTTAATCACGGAGTCAAAAGAAATCAATATACGAAATCCCTATAAAGGTCGAGAATATCAGTATCCCGAAAACACCTTAAATAGGCATCAGCAAGAAGTCTTTGATTCATTTAATAATTCTGAAGAACCTAGCACTTTTTTACTTCATGGAGTAACAGGAAGTGGAAAGACAGAGGTTTATTTAAGGTATATAGAGGAAACTATAAAAAGAGGGAAAAGTTGTATTTACCTTGTCCCTGAAATATCCCTTACCTCTCAAATTATTGGGCGAATTATGGGGAGATTTAAGGAAAATATCGGCATTGTCCACAGTCACTTAAGCGACGGCGAGAAAATCGATCAATGGAATGCCATTAAAAATAAAAGCGTTCGTATTGTTTTAGGCGCGCGCTCTGCTATATTTGCTCCTATGGATGATTTAGGCTTAATCATATTAGATGAAGAACATGAAAACACCTTTAAATCCAACAATCGCCCTAGGTATAATACTCACGAGGTGGCAAAAAAACTTCAGGAAATTCATGGGTGTCATATTGTCTTAGGGAGTGCAACGCCAAGTGTTTTGTCTTATTACGAAGCTTTACACGGACCTATAGAGCTTTTAGAGCTTCCAGAAAGAGTCAACTCCATTCCTATGCCTGAGGTTCATATTATCGATATGAAAGAGGAACTGTACGCTGGGAATAAAACCGTAATCAGCCGAAAACTTCATAATGGCATTTTGCAAAACTTAAAGCGAGGGGAGCAAATCATCTTATTTTTAAATAAAAGAGGCTACTCTACATTTGTGTTTTGTAGAAACTGTGGCTATGCAGTAACCTGCCCTAATTGTGAAATCAGTATGACCTATCATCACAATATAAAGCAAATGACTTGTCATTACTGCGGACACAAAGAAAGAGTGCCAACCATATGCCCTAAATGCAATAGCGACAAAATCAAATACACGGGTTCTGGTACACAAAAGCTTGAGATGCAACTGAGAAAGTACTACCCACAGGCGAGAATTTTAAGGATGGATACGGATTCCATGCAGCGAAAAGGAGCTTATGAAGAGACTATTGGCTTGTTTCAAAAGGGTAAGGCAGATATCCTCCTTGGGACGCAAATGGTTACCAAGGGCTTTGATTTTAAGAATGTCACACTAGTAGGGGTCATTTTGGCCGATTCTACTTTAAACATTCCAGACTACAAAGCTAGTGAGAGAACCTTTCAATTAATTACCCAAGTTGCAGGTAGAGCTGGGAGAGGGGATAAGCTTGGAGAGGTCATTGTTCAGACTTATGAACCAGACCATTACGCTATTACATTGTCTCAAGCATATGACTATAAAGGTTTTTATGATCAGGAGATCTCTTACCGAAAAATGATGAAATATCCTCCATTTTCGGATATTATATATATAGGTTTTACCAATGAAGATGAAATGCAAGTTTCAAAGGATTGTCGCAAATACTATGATAAATTGTACAAGTTAGTCAAAGAGGAAGAAGGAGAAGATCTTTTAAGAGAAATGTATCAACCTACGGTTTCTCCCATTAAAAAGATCAATAAAAAATACAGGTGGTACTTTATTATTAAGACCAATCACCTTTTGGAGTATAATTCTATTTTAAATAAACTGAGTGAAAAAAAAGAAATTACGGAATTACACTCAACGCTAATTATTGATATTAATCCAAATAATATATTATAGGAGGACACTATGGCACTAAGAAATATTAGAACAGAGGGAGACCCAATACTACGCAAACAATCGAGGGAAATAAAAGAAGTAAATCTTAGAATAAAAGAATTAGCAAGAGATATGTTAGATACTATGTATTACGAAGAAGGAGTAGGTTTAGCTGGCCCACAAGTGGGAATACTTAGAAGAATTGTAGTGATTGACGTTGGAGAAGGTCCAATTGTTATGATTAACCCAGTTATTTTAGAGAGTAGTGGCTCACAAGTAGATCAAGAAGGATGCTTAAGCGTCCCTGGAGTAAGTGAAGAAGTAGAAAGACCTAATGAAGTAAAAGTAGAGTATCTAGACTTAGAAGGAAAAAAACAAGTTCTAATAGGTCAAGAACTATTAGCCAGAGCTATTTGCCATGAAATAGAGCATTTAGATGGAATATTATTCATAGACAAACTGTAAAAAACAGGTGGTCGGGTGGTAAGATGGTCAGGTGGTCAGGAAAAACTTAGAGAGAGGCGTTTTGAAAAAAATATAGAATAAAAATTTCTACTTTCTGTTTTTAGAGTTTTTCCATCCAACCGTCCAACCCTTTTTCTATTGTCTTGACCAATAACGATTAATTACAATAAAAGTCGACGTAAAAATTAACAACGAGGTGATCGTAGAATGAAAATCGTATTTATGGGTACGCCTGATTTTGCGGCTATGCCTTTAAAAGTTATATTAGAATCTAATCATGAAGTAGTGGCTATAGTCACACAGCCAGATAAGCCTAAGGGTAGGGGAAAAAAGGTGATTTATTCTCCGGTAAAGGAGTTAGCCTTAGCACATAATATCCCTATTTTGCAACCAGAGCGAATTAAAGAGCAAGATGCAGTAGAAGAGGTAAAAAGATTTCAACCAGATGTAATCATTGCAGTTGCATATGGACAGCTTTTACCTGAAGAACTTCTTCAATTTCCAAAGTACGGCTGCATCAATATTCATGCCTCATTGCTTCCGTCTTATAGAGGCTCTGCCCCCATAAATTGGGCAATTATAAAGGGTGAAAAAGAATCTGGTGTTACAACCATGTATATGGATATGGGTATGGATACGGGAGACATTATTGATCAGGAAAAAGTGAAAATAGAAGAGAATATGACTGCCGGTGAACTTTACGATATATTAGCAAATTTAGGCTCTAGTTTGATTTTAAAAACACTAGACCATGTAGAAAAGGGCCTAGCCACAAGAACAAAACAAGAAGAGGAAAAGAGCTCTCACGCGCCTATGTTGACAAAAGAGACGGGAAAGATAGACTGGAATAAGAGCACGGAAGAAATCTTCGACCTTATTAGAGGTACGAACCCCTGGCCTATAGCTTATACAAATTACGAAAGCAAAAGACTAAAAATTCACACTTCCAAAAAGAGCACAGAAAAACCTTCCTCCGACATCGCCGCTGGAACTATTATAGGGCATGTAAAAGGCAAAGGATTACTAGTAAAGACAAAAAACGGAGGCCTATACCTAGAAGAAATCCAATTCCCAAATAAACGGAGAATGCACGTGGATGATTACCTGAAAGGGAACTCGATTAATATAGGAATAATACTGGATTAAGCGGAAAGCTGAATGCGGAAAGCGGAACTTTATAAGTTGGTATGTTGGAAAAATGAATATTGTTCACTGCGACGTAAGTTGCATATTTGACCCGAGCTCTTGTTTTGTCATCCAGACGAGCGCCAACGACGAAGGATCCCTAGGAACTAGCTATGTGCAACGAAAAGATCTTAAAACACAAAGCTAAATAAAGGAAAGCCAAACTCGCCTATAGGCGAGGTGTTTTTTTCAGCTTTCTGCCCTCCGCTTTCAGCTGTTTTAAGCATTCTTTAAGAAATATGGTATAAAATAATAACTAAGATGACGGTATATACGCAAAAGGAGGGTGTTAGAATGATTTTTCCGTATTTTTTTGACTATTCGATGATTATACTCATTCCAGGGTTGATTTTAGCAGCTTTTGCTCAGTGGAATGTGTCGTCTACTTATAATAAATATTTAAGAGTCGCCAACAGCAGGGGAATAACCGGTGCAGAAGCAGCAAGGAAATTACTAATTAACAATGGGATTATAGATGTTTCGGTAGAGCTAGTAGGCGGCAAACTATCAGACCACTATGATCCTAGAAAGAAAGTGCTGAGATTATCTCATGAAGTATACAATGGCAGAAGTGTAGCTTCTGTAGGTATTGCAGCTCATGAAGTAGGTCATGCTATCCAGCATAATATAGGTTATATGCCACTTAAACTTCGTAGCGCCATTGCACCAGTAGCTAGCCTTGCATCAAATTCTGCATGGTACTTGTTTTTGCTTGGCTTGTTTTTCAATTTTACAGGGCTTATGGAATTAGGTATTGTATTTTTTACAGGTGCTATTCTATTTAATTTAGTTACATTACCTGTTGAATTTAACGCTAGCCGACGAGCTATTGCCCAATTAGAGCAAAGCGTTATTCTTTACGATGAAGATGGCCCAGGGGCAAAAAAAGTTTTAGGTGCAGCAGCTTTGACTTATGTAGCTGCCACAATTATGTCTTTTTTACAATTATTTAGAATGCTTGCATTGAAAGGATCTAGAGATTAATTTATGGGTTATAAAGTAGACTATCCAAGGGAATTAGCAGTAAAAACATTATATGAAATCAATCACGATAAAGCATTTGTAAATATTGCTTTAAGAAAAAGTTTAAAGGACTCTAAATTATCTTCTATTGACAAGCCCTTTGTTAATACGCTAGTTTATGGTGTCATTAAACATAGGAGCTATTGTGATTGGGTGATTTCCAGTTACAGCAAGATTAAATTAAAAAAGATTGCCCCAATGCTTTTAGAAATCCTTCGCATTGGGGTTTATCAAATTTTCTTTTTGGATAAGGTGCCTGAATTCGCAGCAGTAAATGAAAGCGTCAATTTAAGCAAGAAGTACTCTAAGGGAAGATCTGATAAATTTGTCAATGGGATACTCCGAAGTATCTTAAGAAACAAAGAAGAAATTCGTAGACATTCCTTTAAAGGAGACGAAAAGCTGACAATCCAGTACTCTGCACCTATTTGGCTTGTGAATATTTTAAAGGAGCAGTATCCTATAGAGATAGTAGAAAATTTCTTTGAAGAATCTATGAAAAATGCCCCTATAACTGCTCGAGTTAACAGGCTAAAGACCACAAAAGAAGAATTGAAAAAATCCCTAATTAAAGAGAAGATCCATGTAGAAGATGGGAAACTTAGGGACTACTCTATTACAATAAATCATTTTTCAGATATAAGCAAAAGCCCTAGTTACAAAGAAGGATTGCTAATTATACAGGACGAAGCGGCAATGTTAACAGTAGACTTACTGGATCCAAAACCTGGTGAAAAAGTATTAGATATGTGTAGTGCTCCAGGAGGTAAAACCACCCATATAGGAGAAATGCTAAAAGATACTCCTGGATTAACGGCACGGGATATTTACGATCACAAGCTTAAACTCATAGACGATAACTGCAAGAGATTAGGCTTAAAAAACGTTCAATTAGAACTAAAAGATGGACTTGAATTTTATCCTAAAGACAAGGAAAAATACGATAAAATTCTTTTAGATGCACCTTGTTCAGGATTAGGAATTTTAAGACGAAAACCGGATATTAAATGGAATCTAAGTGAAGAAGATGTTAAGGCAGTAATAGGGATTCAAAAAAAGCTAATACAAAACGCCTTTAATTATTTAAAATCTGGTGGCATTTTAGTGTACAGCACCTGTACCATTAATAGACAAGAAAACGAAGAAGTAGTAAATGATTTATTGGACAATAATGAGAATGCATCTTTACTAAGTTTAAAAGATATTGATGGGAATATCTTACTAAACGAGTGCTTTGTCCAAACCTTCCCAAAAGAAGGTAAATGGGATGGATTCTTTATGGCAAAAATACAGAAGAAAGGTTGATAAGCGTCGTAATGGCGCTTTTTTACTTTATGTTAGATTTATTCGTTAAATGGTTGAAGGCGAAAAAATACTTTTAACCATTGTTCGACCATTGTTTAACTACCGTTCAACTATTGTTTGACGATTGTTCAACCAGTGTTATTCGACAATATTTGCGGTTTTAGTGGAGAAATTGGTGATTTTTTGGTATTCTATAGTAAGGTAAATTAGAAAGGAACAAGTTATGATAAATCTTATCGGATTAACTGAAGATGAATTATATGAAGTGGTAAGAGAGCTCAGCCAAGCAAAATTTCGAGGAAAGCAAATTTATGAATGGATATACAAACATAGAGCTCCATCTATTGATCATATGACAAATTTGCCAAAAAATTTAAGAGAACAATTAAAAGATAAATATATTATTGAACATATTGGGATTGAAAAAATACTAAAAGATGAACATGATGGAACTCATAAATTTTTATTTTCTTTAAGAGATCAAAACACTATTGAGGGTGTTTTAATGAAATATAAATACGGCTATGCTTTATGCG
>CAZVEI010000011.1:16539-17295 GCA_964626295.1 uncultured Alkalibaculum sp. | reverse complement strand
AAGAAACTTATAAACTATATAGCTGTAATGGCTATATCATTATTATACTAGGAGGAATGAAAGTGAAAAGCATTGAGTTAATGGTTGATGAGCATGAGTACATTAAGAGAATGTTAGTTGTCCTTAGAAAATACAGTTATAAAGTAGTAAAGGGCGAAGACGTAGACATAAATGACTTTTATTTGATGATTGATTTCGTGAGAAGCTTTGCAGATAAACATCATCATAGCAAAGAAGAAGAATTTTTATTTAAAACCATGATGGAACACCAAGGTCCCGTTGCAGAGAAACTTATAAGGCATGGTATGCTAGTAGAACACGATTTAGGACGACTTCATATGATGGATCTTGAAGCTGCCTTAAAGGAACTTGAAAGCGGTAATGATGAAGCAAAGATAGATATTATAGCTAATGCAGTAGGATATGCTAGTTTACTTGCTAGACATATAGATAAAGAAAATAATGTAGTATATCCCTTTGCAGAAAAAGGACTTCCTGAAGAAGTATTAAAAGAAGTGGACGATGATTGTGAAGAGTTTGAGATAAACGCGCAAAAAGAACAAGTTCGTGAAAAATATATTGATATATTAGAAAAATTAGAAGCAAAAATTGGATGATTTAAAGCGTAAATTAGCTACTCACCACAAAATGATACCTTTCTAAAGGCCATACAGGCTCATCCTCTATGGCTTTTTTATTTGGAACTAAGGTAACTTTTGTTAAAAAATTATATTTTAAAGTTTGTTCATTTATCTT
>CAZVEI010000011.1:8873-16529 GCA_964626295.1 uncultured Alkalibaculum sp. | reverse complement strand
AAACATGTTCTCACCTACTATATAAAGTATATCATAAATGGGTATAAATAAAAATGAAGCAATAATCACTATAAACAAGTGGTGCATCAAAAATCTATAAAAGAAATAGATAAGGAGAGTAAATATGGATTACAAAATTACAGACAAGGTAACTTGGGTAGGTAAAATCGATTGGGAACTTCGTATGTTCCATGGAAACGAACTTTCTACAAAAAAGGGTTCATCTTATAATTCGTACCTTATAAGAGATAAAAAGAATGTACTAATTGATACTTCATGGCTGCCATATGACAAAGAGTACGTAAGCAATTTAAAGAAAGAAATTGACTTAAAAGATATCGACTACATTATAGCTAATCACGCAGAAATTGACCATAGTGGAGCATTAAAGGAATTAATGAGAGAAATCCCTGACACGCCAATCTATTGTACTGCAAATGGAGTTAAATCTATTAAAGGACATCACCACGAAGATTGGAACTTTGTTACGGTAAAGACAGGCGACACTTTAGACATTGGAGAAAACAAACTCATATTTATTGAAGCAAAAATGCTTCACTGGCCAGATACTATGTTTACTTATATGACTGGAGAGAATATCCTATTTAGTAATGATGGTTTTGGTCAACATTACGCATCTGAAAATTTTTATAATGATGCAGTTGATCAGGAAGAATTATATCATGAAGCAATGAAATACTATGTTAATATTTTAAATCCATTTAACGCCATCGTAAAAAAGAAAATAGAAGAAATTTTAGCTTTTAACCTTCCAGTCGATATGATATGTCCAAGTCATGGTGTTATTTGGAGAGATAACCCAGCTCAGATTATTGAACAATATATGAAATGGGCAGACAATTACGTAGAAAATCAAATCACATTAGTTTACGATACTATGTGGAATGGCACTCGTAAAATGGCGGAAGCTATAGCAAAAGGTATAAAGAGCGTAGATGATAAGGTTACTGTTAAGTTATTTAATACAGCAAAAACAGATAAAAATGATATTATGGTAGAAATTTTTAAATCAAAAGCTATACTAGTAGGCTCATCAACAATTAATAAGGGAATTCTTGTCTCAATGGCAGGCAATATTGAGATGATAAAGGGATTACAATTTAAAAATAAAAAAGCTGCTGCATTCGGATCATATGGTTGGAGTGGAGAGTCTGTCAAACTTCTTACAAAAGAAATGGAAGAATCAGGCTTTGAAATAGTAGACGAAGGAATCCGCGCACTATGGAATCCTGACGAGGATGCAGTGAAGGCATGCTACGAATATGGAGTAAATTTTGCAAATAAAGTGAAATAATCAGCTATCAGCCACCAGCGGTCAGCACTATTGCCACCGATGGTGGCGTTAATTTATTGCAAAATAAATTAACGTTGAGGTATTACTAAATAGTGTGCAAATTTTAAGTTTTTCATAAAATTAAATACTTCTAAGAGCACTAACATGGGACTTACCAACTCCATTAACTTCAAAGAAAAACTTCGGACGAATTGCTGAACGCAGGTCCCTGTCTTTATATAAATAGCCTTGAATTAAATAGTTTATCAAGCTATAATGATACTAAGCTTTGAAATGCCCAATTAAGAGGGGGTGGGTTCCATAGAACTAAAGGAATACCTAAATATGGAGACCGAGTATCTTACTTCGCATCTCACACTAAATGAAAGTATGGGAGATGTTATTGACAGCATTGAGTACGAAGGTCTATACCAACGTTTCTACCAGGATGTGACGAAGGGGTTTCATCTGTTGACCTATTCCAATCATTTTGACGATCAAAGTGTTGAAATCTACCTCGTAACAAATGAATTAGGGGTAGAGGATTATAAGGATATACGACGAGAAGAAATGCAATTGCAGGTTCAATACAATGCGAATATTTTACAATTAATAGTTAGCTTTAGGCATAACAATAAAAAAGTGAAAGTCCCAATTGACTTTAATTTAGAAGACACGCATATAAGTTTCGAGCTTTCAAAATTGCTAAAACAAAAGATGATCAGCGTACAATTTGTCTTGTGGAAAGATGGGCACTTGTATAAACAATGGAATTCTCAGATTTCCATTACTGAAAAGATAAAATCTGCTATTATTGATTTTGTAGAGCTATTTTTATACCAGTATGATTTAGAAGATAAAGTGCCAGCTATTAACTTTGATGATTTAATGATAAAAAATCAAGCGAACTATCTCATTATGTCAATACCAAGACAAGATATTGAAAAAAAGAAAGCCTCAAAATACGCCAATATGCTAAATACCCTATACCCCAATGTATTCATAACCCATAGCCTTAATGAGAGTATCAACATAGAAATTAGAGGTTATGAAAACGATATAAGGGAGTTGTGGCAAATTCCTGAGGTGCGAAATTTTGTTAAAGAATTAAATAAAGAGTTCAGTCAATGGTTCTATTTCTTAGACAAGAGCTCAGAAATTTTGTACTGCATAACCATGTGTATGTGCGCTAAAGGCTTTAAGGAAGAAGATTCATACAAGGTCAATAACTTACTGCTACATGATTTTATAAACGATCAACTAAAGAACTTAAATGATATATGCTACTATTTAAACGATAATGAAAAATACGATGAGCTAAAGGCTAATTCCTTTGACTATTATGAAATATATTTATAATAAAAACAAAGGATAAGAGTTCTGAAGCGTTAGGGATTAAAAGGGATTTTTAGGTAAACATTAAACTAAAAATTCCTTTTTATTTTTAAAAGGAAAATAATTTTCATGTTTAGAATTACTAAAGAGGGGTATTGTTCATGTTTTAAACTTATTTATGTTGGGTATTATTATAATAGACAAACCTTCGAAAAGCTTGATAAAGGAGTTTTTAAATGAAATACAAGGATTATTATGAAATATTAGGGCTTGATAAAAATTCAAGCCAAGATGAAATAAAAAGCGCATATCGCAAATTAGCAAAAAAATATCATCCAGATGCAAATCATGGAGATCAAAAAGCAGAAGAAAAGTTTAAGGACATCAGCGAAGCTTATGAAGTACTAGGCAATAAGGAAAAGAGGCATAAATACGACACATTTGGATCTCAAGGTGGATTTCAGAATGGCTACGATTTTGATCCTTCTCAGTTTGGTTATGGAAACAATACTCACTACAGGTATAGTACAGGGGGAGGCAATGAGTTTAGTGACTTTTTCAATACTGTATTTGGTGGTGGCAGTGATTTTGGAGATTTATTTGGCTCCTCATCAGGCAGAGGGCGTGAACACAGTACTACATATAATCACGCTGCAAATGGAAAAGATATTGAGGTAAAAGTCAATATCACTGTAGAAGAGGGCTTTTTAGGAGAGCAGAAAAAGATCAGCCTTCGCGTTGGCGAAGATACAAAGACTATTAATTATAAAATCCCTATAGGAATTCGGGAGGGTGAGAAGATTCGCCTAAGAGGTCAAGGGCATAAAGGCCGTTTTGGTGGAAAAGATGGAGATCTTTATATTGTCTTTCATTTAAAAAAACAAGAAGGTATGGAACTAGAAGGTTCTAATCTTTATTTAGATCTTGAGGTATACCCTTGGGAAGCGGCACTAGGTACTCAAAAAGCTGTACAGACATTAGATGGTAAAATATCTGTAAAGATACCTGAAGAGATACAAACAGGTAAAAAAATAAGAGTGCCTAAAAAGGGCTATATTTTAAAAGACTCTAGTCGTGGAGATTTATACTTAAAAATCAAAATAATAAATCCAGAACATATAGGCGATAAAATGATGGAACTATTTAGACAAATGAAAGATTTGACAGAAGATTAGGAGAACTTTTCACAATAATAGAAAAATCTTTCTTAGAAGGTTTTACTTAGAACATACAACGTAGAACGAAAGCGCCGAAGGCGCTTTCCCTATAGGAAAGGATGAGATTTAAGATGAATATCGATAAGTTTACAGAAAAGTCACAATTGGCTATTCAAGAAGCTCAAGAAATAGCTATACGTATGGGCAATCAAGAAATCGACGGAGAGCACTTGCACTACAGTTTGTTTCATCAGCAAGAGGGCCTTATTCCTAGATTGATTAATTACATGGGCATCAACAGTGAGCTCTACAATAAAGACTTGCAAAGAGAATTAGAAAAGATTCCAAGAGTAAGCGGAAGTGGCGCCTCTAATTTATATGCTACAAGAAGGTTTAATGAACTTTTATTAAAATCAGAAGATGAGGCTAAAGCTTTTCATGACGAATACGTAAGTGTAGAGCATATATATATTAGCTTATTAAAAGAAAAGAATACTCCTTCTCAAGTAGTATTTCAAAGGCATAATATTACCCTTCAGCGATTTTTAGAAGCTTTGAGTAAAATTAGGAGCAATCAAAGAGTTCAAAGCAAGAACCCTGAAGATACTTATGAAGCCCTGACAAAATACGGTAGAGATCTAGTAGATATGGCGAAGGATGGAAAATTAGATCCTGTTATAGGAAGAGATGAGGAAATAAGAAGAGTCATCCGAATTTTAAGCAGGAGAACAAAAAACAACCCCGTATTAATAGGTGAGCCTGGCGTAGGAAAAACTGCAGTAGTCGAGGGCCTTGCTCAAAGGATTTTGAAAGGCGATGTGCCTGATGGACTTAAAGACAAGACCATCTTTGCCTTAGATATGGGCGCTTTAATAGCAGGAGCTAAGTATAGGGGAGAATTTGAAGAGAGGCTTAAAGGGGTTCTAGATGAAGTAAAAAAATCTGATGGTAGAATTTTATTATTTATTGACGAACTACACACTATAGTAGGAGCAGGAAAAGCAGAAGGCTCAATGGATGCGGGAAATATGCTAAAGCCAATGTTAGCACGGGGCGAACTTCACTGTATAGGCGCCACAACCCTTAAAGAATACCGAGAGAATATTGAAAAAGATGCAGCTTTAGAGAGGAGATTTCAACCTGTATTAGTAGATCAGCCTACAGTAGAAGATACCATATCTATACTTAGAGGTTTAAAGGAAAAGTTTGAAATTCATCATGGTGTAAGGATAGCAGACAGTGCTATCATTGCAAGTGCCCAGTTATCAGATCGATATATATCAGATCGCTTCTTACCAGATAAGGCTATTGATTTAATGGATGAAGCGGCTTCTATGATACGTACGGAAATAGACAGCATGCCTGAAGAATTAGACGAAGTCAGCCGAAAGGTTATGCAATTAGAAATTGAAAGAGAAGCTTTAAAAAAGGAAAAAGACCCAGACTCGAGGGAAAGACTATATACCATTGAAAAAGAAATCGCCAGTTTAAAAGACAAGGCTGGTGGAATGAAAGCACAATGGGAAGCAGAAAAGAACAATATTAGTGCAGAAAAACGAATTAAGCAAGATATAGAAGAGGTACAAAGGCAAATTGAAGAAGCAGAAAGGCAATACGATTTAGAAAAGTTAGCCGTATTAAAACATGGCAAATTGCCTGAACTAGAGAAAAAACTTCAAGAGGCTAAGTCTAATAAAAATCGCCAGCTCTTAAAAGAAGAGGTAACAGAGGAGGAAATTGCCCAAATTGTATCTAATTGGACAGGTGTCCCTATTACAAAATTAATGGAAAAAGAAAGAGCAAAGCTCCTTCATTTAGAAAGCTTACTTCATGAAAGAGTTATAGGACAAGATGAAGCAGTAGAGGCTGTTAGCGATGCTGTATTAAGAGCTCGCTCCGGATTAAAGGATATTACAAAACCTATTGGCTCCTTTATCTTTTTAGGTCCAACTGGCGTAGGAAAGACAGAACTATCCAAAGCTTTAGCAGAGGCCTTATTTGATAGCCAAGAAAACATTGTACGCATTGATATGTCTGAGTATATGGAAAAGCACTCTGTATCTAGGCTAATTGGCGCCCCTCCAGGATATATTGGATATGAAGAAGGGGGACAACTTACAGAAGCGATTAGGCGCAAACCTTATTCTGTAATCTTATTTGATGAAATTGAAAAAGCCCACCCAGAGGTATTTAATATCTTACTTCAGTTACTTGATGATGGGAGATTGACCGATAGTCAGGGAAGAACAGTCAACTTTAGCAACACAGTGGTCATTATGACTTCTAATTTAGGAAGTCAAGACTTGCTTCAGGGAATTAATGAAAGTGGTGAAATTAGCGAAAGTGCAAGGCAAAGAGTAATGGATCAACTCCATCAATCCTTTAAACCAGAATTCTTAAATAGGGTGGATGAAATCGTATTGTTTAAGCCATTAAAAGTAGGGGAAATCCTAAAGATTATTGACCTGACATTAAAAGGCTTAAGTGAAAGATTAGAAGAGAGAAAAATTCATTTGCATATTACAGAAGAAGCAAAATCTCACATGGCAAAAGAAGCTTATTCCCCTTCCTTTGGAGCTAGGCCAATAAAAAGATATGTTCAGAAGAATATTGAAACAGAAATCGCTAAAAAGATTATAAAAGGAGATTTAGAAGAAGGAAGTCAGATTACGATTGGATTAGAAAATGAAAAGTTAGAATTTAGAATATTTTAGACAATTGTTTAACCACAGTTTAACAATTGTTAATGCATAGAACTAACGACTAAAGTTTGTATTAGGAGCGATCAACACATGAAAAGCTACGACCCTCATTTTAATGAGTTTCAGTATTTACAAGATCTAGCATCTTCTTATTGGAGCTCAGAGATTCTGTTTTCTGCACTAGAGACGGATATTTTTGAAGTATTACAGGAAACAAAAGCAGTAGAACAAATGCGTCAAATATACCATTGCCAAGATTCTATTCTAACCCCTTTTTTAACAGCATTAGTCAGTATGGGTCTTCTCTGTGAATACAAAGGGAGTTATTGTAATACACTTTTAAGCAATAAATATCTTGTGAAAAACTCCCCTGCATACCAAGGAGAGTTGATTCTATGGATAAGACAATCACAAATTCAGTGGCAGAATCTAAGTAAAACCTTAAAAGAAGGACTCCAGTTAGAAAAAAAATTAAAAGGACAAAAAGAGTACATAAAAGCTATAGACATTTCTTTAAAAGAAATGATAGATGTAATAGAAACTTTCTTTGAAGGCGTAAAAAATATAGAACATATGCTAGGAATAGGTCCAGGTGCCCATGAAATTTGCCAGAAGTTTTTAAAAAGATTTCCTAGGGGACAAGCAAAATCATATGACCATGGAGAAACACAGGAAGAAGACCTAGAGTCTATTTTAGGACAACGGGACGACAGAATATACGAATTAATATTTTTGTCTAATCTAGGGATTCTCTATTCAGAAGAAGAAATCGCCCTTATACTTACAGAAGCGAGTAGACACTTATCACCAGATGGGTACATAGTAATCTACGACGTGTTTTCTAACGATGCTCCTATGAAAAGCTTAAATAGAGCACTTATGACTAAAAAGGGAAAAGCACTCTCATCAAAGTGGATTAATCATGAGCTTGAAGGTTTAGATTTAAAGAGCAGTGGCGTCATTTCTCTTGAAGGAGGAAGGGGGATCTTATTTTCGTCAAAGACGAGGGAAAGAATTGCCCATTTATGCATTGATCAAAAGGATATTCTTCTTCAAAAATTAAAAGATCTAGGTTTTAAAAGCGCGAAAATCATCCATCCTAAAGAGGATGTATCTTTAACAAATGTGGCGCATTTAAAATGTAAATACGGCTGTGAGTTTTATAATA
>CAZVEI010000011.1:0-8863 GCA_964626295.1 uncultured Alkalibaculum sp. | reverse complement strand
AAACCTGCTATAAAGAATGTGACCTAGATCATACAAAAAAACTATTAAGCGAATTTAGTACAGGCATTTTAGTGGAAGGAGAGCCGCCTACAAAAGATTTTCAAATTTCTATGCTACAAGCCGAAAAACAGGCCTTTAAGCTTGGGTTTTACAAGGCATTCTCCTTATGGGCTGGTCCATGTAGCATCTGTGATGATTGTATTAAAGATAAAGACAACTGCACAAAGACGAGACCTTCTATGGAAAATTACGGAATTGATGTTTTTGCAACGGTGCGCAAACAAGGAGATTCTCTAAAAACGCTAGCTTCTAAAGATGAAATTGTAAAATATTATGGTCTCTTGTTAGTAGAATAATAATTCTATTATTGCAAAAAATGAAGATTATGAGCAAAGTGAGAGCTACTCTGAAAGGTTTTACTTAGAGTAAAAGTAGCCAGTCACTTTCTTTGCTTAAAAGTATGCCTTGTAAAATAAATAAGAGTATAAGGAAATGAATATAGAGTAAAATAAGATAATGAAAAATACTTTTTGATGAAAGGAGTAATACAAATGAAAGCAGTTGTTGATAAAGATTTATGTATAGGATGCGGTTTATGTCCTTCTATATGTGAGGAGATATTTAGCATGGATGATGATGATTTAGCTATAGCAAAAGACATGGAAATTCCTGCAGAGATATTAGATGATGCAAAAGAAGCTGAATCTTCATGTCCAACAGATGCAATAACGGTGGAATAACAAGGTGGTAAGGGTATAAGCAAAGGCTTTTCTCGCCTATGGCGAGGTCTAGGGGCGGCCAACATTAAGGCCACCCCTGATGGCCAATATGGTTTTGCTTACCACCTCGTATACATATAGAGGTGATTGTATGATCGATATTATGGGTTTTGATCAAGATGGGAATGTACTCGAGGATATAACTCTAGAAAAGCTAAAAGAAGAAAATGTAAAGTGGTTTTGGGTAGATTTCAATAATCCTAAAGAGGATGAAGTTAAAGTGCTGTCGGATTACTTTGGCTTTCATCACTTGACAGTAGAAGATTGCCTTCAATTTTTACAAAGGCCTAAGGTAGACTTTTACGAGGATTATTGTTTTTTTATCTTTCAGTCTATTATTGATGAGCAAGTAGAAGAAATTGATATGTACTTAGGTAAGAATTACGTAATTACTTTCCATTACAAGGAAGATATTTTAGGAATTCAAGAAGTAAGAAAAGAATTAAAAAGCCAAAAAAACCGTTGGGAAGAGTTAAATGTATATATAGGCTATCTAATCGTAGATGAGATCGTAGATCAATACTTTCCAATAGTCCATTCTCTAGAGGATGAATTAGACGAATTTGAAGATATAAACAGCATAAAACTATCAAGACAAGAAATAGAGAAGCTTTACGAAATCAAAAGCAAGCTTTTAAAATTGCGAAAGACTATTACTTCCATGAGGGATTTGCTCTATCGCATGAACAATGCCAATCATCTAAAAGAGGTACTAGGAAACCATATGTACTTTGTCAATATCTACGATCATCTTCTAAAATTGACCGATATGATAGAAGAAGACCGAGAAATTATTTCAGATTTGCAAGAAAATTATCAGGCAATCAACGCTAATCGAATGAATACGATTATGACTGTTCTTACTATAATCACTGTTATTTTTAGCCCACTAACGTTTATAGCAGGAATTTACGGAATGAACTTCTTACATATGCCTGAACTAAAATGGCCATATGGATATCCTTATGCATTAGGACTCATGGCCGTCATAGGATTTAGTATGTATAAATGGTTTAAAAAGAAGGGCTGGTTTGATTTCGATAAGTAAGATTCCCTTTTACCCTAGTCATCCAGAGCGTAGCGAAGGATCCCTGAAGAGTAGAGACGAAGAGCAATTATTCTACTATTGGGGACTTAGGATAGAGCTTCTGCACTAAAACTCTATTTTTATAATACTCATTGGCACGAACACTATTCCTAGAGATCCTTCATCGCAAACTCATCACGATAACGAAGCAGTAGCTAGGGACGATTAAAGTACAAGGCCCGTTCTTGTATAAATATACAAATTAAGTTATAATTAAAGTTAAATGTATGAACACCACTAGGAGGTACTAATGAAGGAAATCGAATTGGCAAAAGAACACTTTGGGCGTCTAATTGAAGAACAATTTGCTCGTATTGAAAACATGAAAAAGGAGAATGAATTTCTCGACTACGAATCTTTAGATACAATTGTCATTGGCATTGTAGGGGGAGACGGAATTGGTCCATTTATTACAGGAGAAGCTCAAAAAGTTTTAGAGTTTTTATTAAAGGATCAAGTAAAAGAAAACAAGGTACAATTTAAAGTTATAGATGGTCTTACTATTGAAAATAGGGCGACTCAAAAGGCAGCTATTCCTACAGATGTTTTAGAGGAATTAAAACAATGCCATGTTATATTAAAAGGACCAACGACTACGCCTAGAGCAGGGGATAAATGGCCTAATATTGAAAGCGCTAATGTAGCTATGAGAAAAGAGCTTGACTTGTTTGCTAATGTAAGACCAGTTAAGGTTCCAGATGAAGGCATTGATTGGACTTTTTATAGAGAAAATACAGAAGGTGCTTATACCCTAGGAAGCAAGGGAATTCATGTAAATAACGACTTAGCTATTGACTTTACCGTTACCACACAAGAAGGTTCTCACCGAATTATAAAAGCTGCTTTTGAATACGCTAAAAAAGCAGGAAAGACAAAAGTTACAGTAGTAACAAAAGCCAATATCATAAAAACGACAGACGGAAAGTTCTTGGCTATTGCAAAAGAAATTGCTAAAGATTATCCAGAAATCCAATTAGACGATTGGTATATTGATATTATGACAGCAAAATTAATTGATCCTAAGAGAAGAAGAGACTTTCAAGTAATGGTACTCCCTAATTTATATGGAGATATTCTTACTGATGAAGCAGCAGAATTCCAAGGGGGCGTAGGTACAGCAGGTAGCGCTAATATAGGCAAAAGATACTCTATGTTTGAAGCTATTCACGGTTCTGCACCTAGAATGGTAGAAGAGGGCAGAGGAAATTACGCTGACCCAAGCAGTATTATGAGAGCTTCTATAATGTTGTTAGAGCACATTGGTTTTATAGACGAAGCCAAAAAGCTACAAATGGCATTAGATATTTGTGGATTATACGAAACAAAGGTTTCTATTACTGGTCGTGAAGACGGAGCTACTGGCGCAGAATATGCACAGTATGTAATGGACACTGTGCAAGGTGAACATCTAGAGGAAAAGTGGCAGGGATATCAAAAATAACGATAGTTAAATAATTGTAAAGAAAAAGGCTTTTGGTTTGCAAACCAAAAGCCTTTTTCTTTGCTTAATAGGCAAGTGCTACTTTTGACCTTAGCTACTGCCCAGTAGCTATTCCGTTGTAGGTGCCTTCTTCTTTCCTCTAGCTAAGGATGCAAAGACACCTAGTAAACAGAGGAAGGATAAAATAGCGAAAGTCACTTTAAAACTTTGCATAAATTGAGGAATGGTTTCTGTGCTGATTTGTGCATTGCCCATAAAGATCGAGGTAATCAAAGCAGTAAGGGACATACTAAAGGACTGACCTACTGTTCTAGATGTACCTAGTATACCAGAAGCAACTCCGTACTGTTTTTTATCTACACTAGACATAATGGCGTTTGTATTAGGTGAACTAAAGAATGCAAAACCTGCTCCTACTATGGCTAGTAAAAATACCACAAGAGGAATAGGCGTATTTTGGGTGAAAAGACTAAATCCTAATAAAACAAGGGTAATGACCCCCATGCCAATAGACGATAAAATCTGTGATGGGATTTTATCAGAAAGTCTACCCGCAAAAGGCGATAAAACAGCTTGAACTGCAGGCTGAGTTAGCAAGATTAAGCCAACAGTACTTGGTTCAATCCACTGAGCTACCTGTAAGTACAAACTCATAAGATAGCTTATGGCATATGTAGAGCTGTAATTAATTAGGGCTGCTAAAGACGAGAAGATTAGCACCTTATTGCCCTTCATTAACGATACATCGATAATAGGATAAGATATCTTGCTCTCAACGTACACGAAAGCATATAACAATAATACACCTAATATTAATGTGTATTTACTCCAAGGGCGTAGAAGTAAATTCGATAAGCTAAAGATAATCAAAAAGATGGAAATGCCGTAAAGACCCGCACCTTTTAAATCAAATTTACTTTGGGATTTATCTATGATATCATCTGTACGAAGAGCTTTAATAAGTAAGAAAATCAAAAGTAAACCTACTGGAAGGGGAAATAAAAAGATTCCACGCCAGTTTGTAAAACGTAAGATACTGCCACCGATGATTGGGCCTGCGGACAAACCTATGTATACACAAGCTACATTTATTCCCAAAGCCTTGCCTCTTTCATTAGGTGGATAAGCAGCACATACAATAGATACTACAGCTGTACTGATCATAGCGCATCCTATGCCCTGTAGTACGCGAAAAACTAATAAGAAGTAAATAGACTGAGATAATGCACACATAAATGTAGATGCAGTAGAAATAATAGCTCCAATTAACATGAGTTTTTTGCGACCAATCATATCTGAAAGCTTTCCCATAGGCAAGGTAAAAATGGCAATTGCTAAGATTGTTGAGGAGGTAATCCAGTTTACTAATGAAGAACCAATTTTTAAATATGCGCCCATATGAGGTAAAGCGATATTTACGGAAGTTGTAAGAAATGGCGTCCAAAGAGCCCCTAGAACTGAAATAAGCAAGATGATTTTTTTATTGTCATTCAATATTTGTGTTCCTCCTTTATCATGTTGAGTTTGTAGGTTGAGGGTGATTTATAGTATTATACCATAAAAACGGATTGAAATATTATTTTAGTTGTGGCTTTTGTCGCAGATTACCTCGGCTGCTGTGTGGTCTCGGTCGTTGGCACTTGCTCATAGAAATCATTCTATTTTCTCGTGCAAGCGTGGAAAAATGGGATGATTTCTGCGAGCAATCTACTAGTTTGCATACCATAAAATAGAAAAGGACTGATAGGGTGAGAAATATTTGGCGTATTGTGTTAATTATAGCCTTTTTATTGATAAGTTTTTTTGGATTAGGTCCAGTTTTAATGGCTGATGGAGTATGGACAGAGAGGTTGATGACACTGCTTATTGTCCTACTTCTTTACGGATTAATCGTTTTTCTATGGAGAAAAGTATCTAGGTTGTAGGAGTGATTTGTTGAAGGAATATATGAGGCTAGCCTTAAATATAGCAAGAGAGGGTATGAAGGCTGGAGAGGTTCCAGTTGGGGCAATTATCGTAAAAAACAATAAGATTATTTCAAAGGCGTATAATGAGGTGGAGATCAGTACAGATCCAGTTGCTCATGCAGAGGTCTTGGCTATACAAAGAGCCTGTAAAGAGCTTGAAAATTGGCGTTTAACCGATTGCACTTTATATGTGACATTAGAACCCTGTATTATGTGTATGGGAGCCATTCTCAATTCAAGAATCTCTAAACTAGTATATGGGGCAGGAGATAATAAACTAGGAGCAGTAGAATCTCAATCGGATTTTATCCACAATCCCTTATTTAAGAATATAGAGATTTATCCGGGGATATTGGAAGAGGAATGCACGGATTTGATGCAGGAGTTTTTTAATAAAATCAGGTGGTCAGGTAGTCAGCTTTAAGGTGGTCAGCAAAATCAAAAGGCTACCATAGGTAGCCTAAGTTTTAATTTGAAATTATGATTTATTAAAAAGTTGAAAGGAAACAATACTCGCCTTGGAGCAAAAAAGTAGTAGGGAACGACGTCCTCGTCGTTCCGAAATTACGCCACCATCGGTGGCAATATACTTTTGCTGACCACCTTAATCTAGTTTATGAATAAACAGTCCGCTCCTAAGCTTCGGTTCAAACCATGTAGATTTTGGAGGCATTAGTTTTTGTTCGTCTGAGATGGTCATTAGTTCTTCTATAGATGTAGGATACATGGAGAAGGCTATTGTCATGTCTTCCGTACAACGCTTTTCTAGCTCATTTAATCCTCTAATTCCACCTACAAAATCAATTCGATTATCTGTTCTAACGTCTCTTATGCCTAGTATTGGCTCTAAGATTAAGTCTTGTAGCAAAGATACGTCTAGATTTTTTACAATGTCTGTAGAGCCTTTGTCGTCTTTAATCTTTAGCTCATACCATTTTTCCTCTAAGTACATACCTATAGTACCCTTTTGAGAGGGGCTTACTGGATGGTTACGTTCTTCTATCTGAAAATCTTCAGAGATCTTTTCTAAGAAAGCACTACTTGAAAGACCATTTAGGTCTTTAACCACCCGATTGTAATCCATAATGTGAACCTGATCATGAGGGAAAAGGACGCTAAGGAAATAATTAAATTCTTCTTGTCCTGTGTAATTAGGGTTTTCTTCCCTTCTCTTCAATCCAACCTTTACAGCAGAAGCAGCACGATGGTGACCATCTGCTATGTATAAAGCAGGAATTTCACTAAAAATATTTTTTAGAGTATTGATAGTAGGAGTATTGTCAATAACCCAAATCTCATGTTTGATTTCATCATCAGAAACAAATTCATACTCTACAGGATTGTTTTCTATCCAAGAGCTGATGATTTCATTAACCATACCCTGTTTTCTATAAGTCATGAAGATAGGACCTGTATGAGCATTACAGAAATCAACGTGATTAATTCGATCTAATTCTTTTTCTTCTCTTGTAAGTTCGTGTTTTTTAATGCATCCATTTAAATAGTCATCAATATGACAACAACAAACAATGCCTGTTTGCTTGCGACCGGACATAGTTAAACGATAGATGTACAAAGACTTTTGTACATCTTCTATAAGGATATTTTCCTCTATCATATGATCTAAGTTATCTTTTGCCCTTTGATACACTTCCTCACTATACATATTTACAGATTCAGGAAAGTCAATTTCAGGTCGGTCAATGCGCAAAAAGGAGTAGGGGTTTCCCTCTACAACCTTTCTTGCTTCAGATGAACTGTATACATCATAAGGAAGGGCAGCAACCTTTTCGGCATAATCCGCACTAGGTCGAATTCCTGTAAAATCTTTAATAATTGCCATTATTTATCCCCTTTGATAATTCTCACACGTATTACTTCTTGGATTGCTAGTAAATTATTTACTGCTTGTTCGCTTACTTCAGAATCTACATCGATTAAAGTATAAGCATAATTACCTTTAGATTTATTCAACATATCTGAAATATTTAAATTTTCTTTTGCAAGAACGCTAGAAATTTGACCAACCATATTTGGAACATTTTTATGGTGAATAGCAATTCGAGCGTAGCTTTGGCATAAACCCATATAGCAATTTGGATAATTTACAGAATTGATGATGTTTCCATTTTCTAAATACTCTTTTGTTTGACCTACAGCCATTCTAGCGCAGTTCTCTTCAGATTCATGAGTAGAAGCACCTAGATGTGGAATAGCTATTACGTTCTCCATGCCTACAAGATCATTTTCTGGGAAATCTGTTATGTAGCATAGGACATTTCCAGCTTTTATAGCTTGTTTTAAATCTTCAATACTTACAAGGCCGTCTCTAGCAAAGTTTAATAAACGAATTCCATTTTTTGAAAGAGCAAACTTTTCAGCACTCATAAGGTTTTTCGTTTGTTCAAGAAGTGGAACATGTAGAGTAATGTAATCACATTCCGTCATAATTTCATCGATGTTTAGAATTCTATTTACTTCACTGCTTAGACCCCAAGCGGATTCAATAGATACAAATGGATCGTATCCATATACTTTCATACCAAGAGATATTGCAATATTAGCAACTTTTACGCCAATGGCGCCAAGACCTATAACACCTAGTTTTTTTCCTGTTAATTCTTGACCGGCAAATTTAGATTTTTCTTTTTCTACTGCCTTTGAAACATCTACTTCTTCAGGGTCAACGTCGTGAACCCATTTAATTCCTTGTATAACTTTTCTAGAGGATAACAATAATCCAAGTACTACAAGTTCTTTAACAGCATTAGCATTAGCTCCTGGTGTGTTACAGACAACTACACCTTGCTCAGCGTATTTTTCTATAGGGATATTGTTTACTCCAGCTCCAGCTCGTGCTACGATTTTTACATTTTCGGGTAAAGTCATATCGTGCATTTTAAAGCTTCTAACGATTATAGCATCTGATTCTTCATCAGTTACAGCAAAGCTATAGGTGTCTTTATTTAATAATCCAAGACCTTCATCAGATATATTATTTAGTGTTCTAATTTTATACATATAGATACTCCTTTATTTATGTTTAGCTTCGAATTCTTTCATAAATTCGATAAGTTTCTCAACACCTTCTGCTGGCATAGCATTGTAAATACTTGCTCTCATACCACCTACAGAACGGTGACCTTTTAAGTTTATAAGACCTTGATTAGTAGCTTCTTTTACAAAGACAGCATCTAAATCTTGGTTGCCTGTGACAAATGTAACATTCATAAGAGAACGGTCTTCTACTGCAACAGGGTTTTTAAACAAAGTACTGTTGTCAATATAAGAGTATAATAAGTCCGCTTTGTATTTGTTCTTTTCTTCCATAGCCTTGATTCCGCCTTGTCTGATTAGCCACTCAAAGACTAACTTGCATATATAAATAGCATAACATGGTGGTGTATTGTAAAGAGAATCACTATCTGCGTGAGTCTTGTAATCAAGCATAGTTGGCGTAATATCCATAGCATTGCCGATTAATTCATCTTTTATAATAGCGATTGTCACTCCTGCTGGACCCATGTTTTTTTGTGCACCTGCATATAGTAGAGAAAACTTATTTATGTCATAATTTTCTGACAATATA
>CAZVEI010000010.1:2891-17350 GCA_964626295.1 uncultured Alkalibaculum sp. | reverse complement strand
GGCGAGTTGTGGTTTTCCTGACCACCTTATCGCCCGTACAACACCGTCAAATCTGCTATTCTCCCCGCTAACGCTTCATTTAGATCTTCTTTTTTCATTCTCCAAGCCCAGTTACCATGAATAGTAGAAGGTGTATTCATTCTAGCTTCTTCGTCTAATCCTAAGAAATCTTGCATTTGAGCTATTGCTAAGTACGCCGTAGAACTCCAGGCATTTCTTATAAAGGCCCAATGAGCTTCCTCATCACTGCTTTGATGCATATAATTTAAAGCGTAGCTTTTTTCTTCGTGTGAAACCTGGTTATACCACCCTTTTACTGGAAGATTGTCATGAGTGCCTGTGTAGACCACGGAGTGTCTATTGAAATTATGTGGCAGATGATGATTGTCTTTATCAGAATTAAAGGCAAATTGAAGGACTTTCATTCCTGGATAGCGTGTATCTTGGAGTAGTTTTTTTAGTCCTTCTGAATAGACTCCTAAATCCTCTGCAATAATATCTAGTTCACCTAATGTATCTTTAATCTTATTAAAAAGTTTGATGCCAGGTCCCTTTACCCACCTTCCAAAAGTAGCATTATCTGCGCCATATGTCACTTCCCAGTAAGCTTCAAAACCTCTAAAGTGATCTATTCGCACAGTATCGTACAAGATAAAACTCTGTTTCATTCTTTGAATCCACCAACTGTATCCATCCTGCTCCATTACGTCCCAGTTGTAAATGGGATTGCCCCAAAGCTGACCTGTTGTAGAAAAAGCATCTGGAGGGCAGCCTGAAACAGTTATTGGCAGCAAATTCTCATCTAAACGAAAAAGCTCAGGATTAGCCCATACATCCACACTATCTTCTGCCACATAAATGGGAAGATCGCCTATAATTTTAATTCCTAAATCATTAGCGTGCTTTTTTAGAGCAAACCATTGCTTAAAAAAGTAATACTGTGTAAAAATCCAAAACTGTATTTCTATTTGATTTTCTTCTTCAAAGAGCTTTAATCTAACAGACTGCAAATTTTTACAATCCTTTTCCCAATCTTGCCATGGCTTGTTGCTATGTTTTTTCTTTAAAGACATATAAATGGCAAAAGGGCACAACCAAGAAGAATGCTCTTCTCTAAAGGAGTTTAAATCTTTTTCCAATTCCTCTTTTCCATTCATATAGGCTCGCCTAAGCAGTCCCATCTTCTTTTCATGTAAGTGATTGAAATCTACAGGACCCTCTTGTAATAAATTGCTGTTATTTACCTCTTCTCTACTAAGGTAATTTGTTCTTATTAATTCCTCAAGATCTATAAAATATGGATTGCCTGCAAAAGCTGAAAAGCTTGAATAAGGAGAGTCTCCATAACCAGTTATTCCAAAGGGTAGTACCTGCCAATATTTTTGTTTTGCTTGAAATAGAAAATCGACGAAATCATAAGCACCTTTTCCAAAATCACCTATTCCGTACTGCCCAGGTAAGGATGATATGTGAAGCAGTATCCCACTAGACCTTTCATACATATTTACGCCTCCCCCTGTATAATTTACTTTATATTATATGTGATTAATATTAAGATTAGCCTATAAAATGAAAAAGCGATCAGCTACCAGTGCTAAGGTCGAGTCTCACAGATCAAAGATTCAACTAGATATAAAAATAGCTTATATAACAATCACATTCAAAAGTAATACTTTCCCATTATACAAAAGAAGAAGTGCTCTTAAGCACTCCTCTAATTAATAATATTTTATTCAGCAGGTTCCCATTTACAGCGAACTGGTGAAACGATTGCGCTTTCTTTCTTTAGCTCTTTAAATGCTTTATCGATTTCCTTGCGGTCTAGACCAGTTAATTTTTCAACTTCTCCAGCACTAATTGGTTTTCCTGCCTCTTTCATTGCTTTTAAGATATCTTCCTTAATACTCATTTAATCACCTCTGTCAGTTTTATCTATAGTATTTCACAAATGCTTATATATGATATACCCTATAATTTTGATTTTAAACTCACATAGCCTGAATCTCATGATCTTCCAATTGATGGATATATTTTGTATACTCTTTAAAGGCCGTAGGAATAGAGTATTTCTCTTCAATATCCTTTTTGCTTGCCCATATAAAATCGTTGTCCTTTTGTAGGGCTTCTACTTTTATAGAGTAAGCTTTCATATGCCACTCAATATGGCTAAACAAATGTTTTGAATTATTAAGCTCTTCAATGCGACCTGTTAAAAGTCCCCATGATTTTATCAACTGTTTTATATCTTTTTCAGCGATATAGCCGTCTATATTAGGATATTCCCATAGTTTTGATAAAAGCCCTTTATCTGGCCTCTTCTTCAAGGCAAATTGATCACAATAGTTTAAAACAAAGATAGTCTTTTCTTCAATTTTTCGCTTCTTTTTTGCTGCTTTTACAGGTAAGCTTTGGGCAAGACCTTGATTATAGCCTTTACATAAGTTAGAGACAGGGCAAATAATGCATTTAGGTGGTCCATTTGGAATGCAAACCGTTGCCCCTAAATCCATCAAAGCTTGATTGAAATCGCCAGGCCGATCTTCTGGTAACACACCTATAACTATCTGTTCTATACCTGCCTTTACTTTTTTATCTTTTATATCTCCAGCATTTGCAGTAATTCTAGAAACAATTCTAAGAACATTGCCATCAACAGCAGGTTCTTTTCGTCCAAACACAATAGAAGCTATAGCCCCAGATGTATAAGGTCCTATACCTGGTAAGGATTGTAGTTCTTCTTTTTGTGAGGGCATTTGACCATTGTAATCTTCTATAATAATTTGAGCAGCCTTCTTTAAATTTTTAGCGCGACTATAATAGCCTAACCCTTCCCAAAGCTTGAGCAATTTGTCTTCAGGAATATTTGCTAAAGCAAAGATACTAGGAACAGCCTCCATAAATCGCAAAAAATACGGTATTACCGTATCCACTCGAGTTTGCTGTAACATAATCTCCGATATCCATACCTTATAAGGGGAAGGATCTTCTCTCCACGGGAGTGTACGACGATTTTCATCGTACCAGTCTAGTAATTTATTTTGAAATTCGTTTGTATATTCTCTGTTTATGTCAATTCACCTTCTTATCGTTTAACCTGGTTGGTTGATCGGTTGGACGAGAAAACCTTTTTTAATAAGTTGAATGTGAAAAGCTGAACGTTATCTGGCCTATAGGCGAGTCATTATAAGATCCTTCGCCGCAAGCTCCTCAAGGATGACGTAAGCAGTAGCTAGGGTGGAAAAAGCGACTGATGCGTGTTAAACAGTAGCAAGCTTCCAGCACTTAAGACCCCCAGATCCTACCCTGACTAACTGCCCCAGTCATCCTTGAACGCTAGGGAAGGATCTTAAGCCCTAGGGCTGACCTTAGTATCTTACTTTTAACCTCTTAATTCCTAAACACCTATCGGATAAAATTCATAAAAGTTTTTCTTTCTATTTCTGGTGGGGTTACTGCTCCCTTGCCATTTTCCATTAGCTTTAATACCCAAGCCATATTTTTGCCAAGTATTCTCATAATCTGAACGCCTTCTTCGTCTTTTACGCTCTCACCTGCTCTTGTTCCATGAATAATATTCCAGTAATTAGATGTAGGAATAACCATTTCTGAGTAAGTTAAATAGTGATTAAGTTGATCTAAGGATGCACTTCCACCTGATCGCCTTACCGCTACTACTGCAGCTCCTACTTTATGCCTAAATAAACTATTGTTATTAGATGCTACGTAGAAAGCTCTATCTAGGAAAGACTTCATAGTACCACCAATTCCAGAAAAGTGAACTGGGGCTCCTAATATAATACCCTCTGCATTTTTAATTTTTCGAATCCATTCATTGACCTCATCACCAGGTAGGACACATTTTTCGTCTCTATTTTTTGCACAGCCATTGCAAGCAGTACATCCTCGTATTTCCTTAGCTCCAACTTGAATAATCTCTGTTTCAATGCCCTCTTTTTCTAATTCTTCGCATATGCTTCGTATTCCGTGATAAGTATTTCCTTCTTTTCTAGGACTTCCATTAAAAGCAATAACTTTCATTTTCTTTCCTCCAATAAATTTATTATATCATAAATAAGCCGCAGATTGCCTCAGCTGCTTCCCAGCTTCGGTCGTTGGCACTTGCTCATAGAAACCACTCCATTTCTCATGCAAGCACGGAAAATGGAATGATTTCTGCGAGTCAATCTGCTCTTTCGAATATTATAACATATCACAAGCCATTGGAGAATTTATGACTTTTTGATTTTAAAGGAAAATAGTTGGAATGTTAGAAATTCATATGGCCAATAGGCAAGTTGAAACGTTTCCGTTTTTGGCAATTTACATAAAAAACTAATTATATTCAACAAAGCTAATATACTTTAATAGAATAGATTAAAGTTATTAAAAGGCGGTGTTAAAATGAAAGATTCATGGTTACAGTATTTGGACTTATTAAATAAAGCTTATGACTACGATTCATTTAGGAAAGCTTTTCAGAGATTTATATTAGAAAACGAAAGAGGGGCTGTCAATTATTTAAATGACAAGAGATTATATTTTCCTACTCTATACTTTGTCAGAAAAGAAATAGAATCTTTAAATACACTAGAAAATCTAAACCTTCGAAATTGCATTGCTCTAGATTTGTGCTCTGTTATTAGGGGGGATATGAAATTTAAAGAAATTAGCGACAAATACAATGGGAAAAGAATTCAAGATGCACTTACATGGATGTTTGACACCGGGGTTTATGCTGACGGTTTAAATAACGAATTTGATGAGATATTAGATGGCACAATAGGTATACTTATTTGTTATATAAAGGATCATTCTATATTGCCTTCTGTCGTTGATCTTATGTTTAATCGCTATGAAAAGGGTTATTTTATACACGACCTATCTTGGTTCTTACTTCAGTCTAAAGACCCGACTCTTGTAGGCCTAATAACAGAGCGCTTAAAATCACCTAATGAAAAATCAATCCAACTAGCTTGTAAATTATTACATATTGACGGGGATTTAAAGAATTTCAAGGAGAATAAAGAAGTAAACATACAACAAACTCATAATTGGGTAAATAAAAATATACCTTATATTTATTTTTCAGGGGAAAGTTTTCAGCTTAGCAGTGAACCAAATATTTTTAAAATCCATTTAGAAGGCAAGTACCTAAATAAAAAAGTATCTCCCGATACAGGAAAATTCCTAAAGCCTTTAAAAGTTTTTGAAAAGGATGCACTAGAGCTTTTTAGGCAATCGAACCTTGATAAGAAAGAACAATTATCAGAGTACTCTTATAAGTTAAAAAAACAAAACCATAGGTTGTGGCGTCAATGGATTAAAAACGATATCTCACGGCAAATAGCTATAATGAACAAGGACAGGGAGGATTCAATATGATTAAGATTGATAATACTCCTATAGATGTAAATGAATACTTAAAAAAGAACCCTTTACATAGTATGGAAAGAGAAACCGTACGAATCATGTCTGCTAGTACAAACTCCTACAATTATGCCGATATAGGACAATTGGATTTTGAATTATTGTTAAGAAAAGAGATTGTAAATTCAGCAAAAGCCCTCAATAAAAGCGGATTAATGTTTAAAGTATTTAGACAATCTGTATGCAATGAAAAATACTGGAACCGAAAGAGAGATGGAGGCTTTGAATTAAAAGATAATGTTTCCGCTGCAGAAGCAATCGATGATATATATACTAATGGCTCAAAATATGGAACTGAATGCGCTACAGCAATGCTTATTGTATACTATAAAGCTCTACTAAATGTCTTTCCAAAGGAAAGATTTGATAGTATGTTTAAAAATATACACTTAATGAACTGGTCTAGAATTAGTTTACAACTAAAAGAAGTAGGCTCTGTTCATAAAGTAGTAGATTTTTTACCAGGTGATCGGCTCTATTTCGATAACCCTGATGTTAGCCCTCTGACCCCTTATTTACAAGGAGAAAATGTCATCGATTTAAGCGGTGGAAAATATTACGGTCACGGAGTGGGAATTCACTCTGCAGAAGCTTTTATAAGGATGTTAAATTCTAATAGAAAAGAAGGGGCTACAAAATCAGCCTTTCTAATGGATGTAGCAGGACGACCAAATTTCAAGGGTTTAGCGAAAGACTACTATAATGAACAATAGTTGAGCGGTGGTTGAACAGCAGTTAAGCAATTGTTAAAGAGCTATTTCCGAGGAAATAGCTCTTGTTTTATTGAATAGAAAAGTCCTACCTTTGCCTTGATTACTATTAAACCATTTTTATGTGCAAGGGTAAAATCTTTGACGTGTAAGACTTGACCCTAGTACTGATAGCCGGCTGCTGATTGCTAAAGCGCCATAGGTGGTTTTAGTCATCGTCTTCATCCTCATCGTCTTGTGTATCTTCTATATAGTCACTTAGTACAATACGTACCCTTTGAATTCTTTTGTCCTCTACTACTTCTATAAAAAAGTCTATTTCTCTGCCTTCCGTATCCTCATAAGGGACTTCGATTTTATCCCCATCTTTAGGAATATATCCTATTATAGAGATTAACAATCCCCCTAAGGTATCATAGTCTTCAGAGCTTTCATCAATATCTACTTGAAGCTTACTATTCAACTCCTTGACGGAGGTAGTTCCTTTTGCCATGAAATTAAGGTCGTCAATTTTCTTTATATCAGGCTCATCGTGATCGTATTCATCGTCGATGTCACCCATAATTTCTTCAATTAAGTCTTCCATTGTTACAATACCTGAAACTCCACCATATTCATCAATTAATACCGCCATATGATTTCTTGTGTTTTGAAGCTCTTTAAATAGGTCGTCAATATTCTTTCGCTCTGGTATAAAGTAAGCAGGACGTGCAATTTTTTGTATATCTACATTTTCAAATCCGACTTTATAAGCCTCTAATAAGAAATCTTTTATGTAGAGTATACCAATAATATTATCTACATCCCCTTGGTAAACAGGAATCCTCGAATATTTTAACTGCAACATCTCTTTCAGGTACTCCTCAATAGGGTCTTCTGCATCAATCATAAAGACCTCTGTTCGTGCAGTCATAACCTCTTCAGCTAACTTATCATCAAATCCAATAACGCTATCAATCATTTCTCTTTCAGTAGGGTTTATAATCCCCTGCTCTTGACCTACTTCTACAATTGATCGAATTTCCTCTAGGGTAACCTTTTCTTCTACACCTTCAAGACTAATTCCTGCAATCCGCAGCATGCTATTAGTGGAAAAGGATAGAAAAGAGACGAAAGGTCTCATCACTTTTGAAACAATGCTGACTATCCCAACTGCTTTCATAGAAAATTTTTCAGCATTCTGAAGTGCAACTCTCTTAGGTACTAATTCTCCAAAAACTAATGTGAAATAGGCTAATATTAATGTTATTCCAATAAATGCGATATCTTTTCCAAAAGGTATTCCGTAGCTAGTTAAGTACCGACCTAAGTCATTTGAAATACCTACTGCCGCTGATCCAGAAGATAAGAATCCTGCAAAGGTAATTCCTACCTGTATGGTAGATAAAAATCTTGAAGGTTCTTTTAAAAGCTTTAATAATTGCTTGGCTTTCTTGTTCCCTTCCTCTGCCTCAATAACAAGTTTTTTCTTGTCTACAGAAACCATTGCCATTTCAGAAGCTGCGAAAAAAGCATTGATTGAAGTTAAAATAACTATTAAGATTAACTGGGGTATAATCGACCCGCCTGAGTCTGGTTCCATTTACTTCCTCCTCGTAAAAATATGTTTATTTATTTAATGTTACCACAATTTACTCAAAAATTATATATAATAAATAAGCAAATATAAATCATTTGTCTCTTAATTATTGCTTTAAATGCATACTATTTATTCTACAAACTTATATTGTGAAATTTTGTCGACGCTTGTCGATATTATTTATTATACTACTTTTTTTAAAATATAAAAGAGGCAAGACGAAATTTATCTTGCCTCTAGATCTTAAATTTGGCTTTGAAGGTATTCATCCATGGCCTCTGCCACTAATTTTGAGTAGTGTACTGCTTCTACTACTGTTTTAGCTCCTAATACAACATCTCCTGCTGCAAACACACCTTTTCTTGTGGTATTGCCCTGTGGGTCTGTAACTACTAAACCTGCCCTATTGGTGTCAATGCCTTCAGTAGTAGTAACAATTTGATTTCTAGGACCTTGGCTTACTGAAATAACTGTAGAGTCTGAGGGGAAGAATTTTCTTTCTCCAGGTAGATCTAGTATTTTTCCTTCTTCATCCCTATGTCGGTTATTAAAAGATTTTGTATACAATATACCAATACTTTTTCGACATATAAATGGTAATTAAAATCTTGTCAATGGATCTTAAGAATTCTCAATTTAGGAAATCATAAGAGCTGCCATAGCTGCACCGATTAAAGTACCGTTTTCTACTTTTTTCCGCCTTATATAAAATCCTTTATGTTCCAAATACGTTTTTATATAATAATCGAATTTATTTTGAAATACAGGAGAACCATAAAAGGTAGAGCCATCTATAGTTAAACAAACAGGCTCACATGGATTTTTTCCTCTTCCTGTTTTCTCGAGTATTCCCTTTATATTCATCGTTAACATCATAGCCCCTCGCTCAATTAATCCATCAATCACAAAATAAATCTTAATTCGGTCCTCATCTGTTCCATACTCATTAACAACTTGCCCTAACTCATTGTCATTAGAAAAGGGATTTAATAGAAAATGAGACACATCCTTTGAAGATATGCTTGAAACCCCTTCAAGGATATTTTTCGTCAAAAGGCCATCTTCAGCTGCACTTATAAGCGTCTCAAAGACTAAGGGCCCTTGATAAGCTCCAGAGATCATCTTCTCAAACTGTTGCTTGCCTGGGTCCTTTGACTTTTGATTTAATCTATCATCTATTATCCCTCGAAATAAAGGACTATATCCTCCAGATTCAATATTTATTAAGGTATGACCTTCATTTTTTACTAAGAGTTCATCTTTTAAGACGTTTTTCTTCCTTTCCATGTAGCAAGTATTGGTTCCTGTACCTAGTATTAATCCTATAAAAGTATCGTATTTGTAACTTTGGCTAACGCCCATTCCGCTAAGGAGCACAGCAGTTGTGTCATTTAAAATAGCTACCTTTTTGTGACCATTATATCCACTCTGATGTATATAATGATTAAGGGTTTCTCCTAATATAGTGCATTCTATATCTGTAATTTTTAACTCTTTTGTGAGAGATAAGACCTTACCATCTGTATTCGAAAGTATTTGAACTGGGTAAGAAAAACAAAAGCCGATTTTATTGCTCTTGTCTATTATAGGTAAGATATATTCTACAACCGTTTTAAAGAATTCATCTTTAGAAATAACCTTATCTGCCCCTGGCATAGGGTATACCTCTAAGTCTTCTACGAGAATTTCATCTTCTTTAATGGCCACTACTGCCCTTCTAAAATTCGTTCCACCAGCATCTAAGACGATTATTCGCTCTCTATAGGAAAAGGTAGAGAAAGGGTCTATATAAGCAGGAATCATCTTAAGTGAAGACTCACCATTTAAACCTTTCGTCATTTCACTTACAAATTGATTGGTTTCCTTTTCAAAGTCTATATCCTCGTAGCTCATCTTCTTCCTCTTTAGAAACTGAGATACTTCATCTCTTATTTTTTGGACATTCAAATTAAAACCCCCTTTTTAACGGTAGTTACGCAATCGTCAAACGATAGTTAAACGACTGTTCAACAATTGTTCAACTACTATTCAACCATCGCTCAACTATTGTTCAACCATTTTTCAGCGCTTCTCTTAGCTGTTTAAATGCTTTTTCCAAAACAGACCTGGGGCAAGCTATATTTACTCTTTGGAAGCCTTCTCCGTCTTTTCCAAACATGGTCCCACCATCTAACCATAGTTTTGCTTTATTAATGATGAGTTCTTCTAGTTCTTGATCAGATAATCCTAGTCCCTTACAGTCTAACCAAACCAAATAAGTTCCTTCTGGCTCTACGAGTTTTATTCGTGGTAGATATTCTGCTAAAAAAGATCTAATAAAAGATAAGTTTCCAAAAAGGTATTCTTTTAGCTCTTCTAGCCACTCTCCACCGTGTTCATAAGCTGCTTGGCAAGCTATTAACCCCATAGTATTCAATTGGCTATAGCCTGTTCTATTGATTTCCTTTATAAAAGCCTTTCGTATCTCCTTATTGGCAATAAAGATATTAGATACTTGTAATCCTGCTAAATTAAAGGTTTTACTTGGTGCTGTGCAAATAATTGAATTGTCTAAATACTCTGGTTTTAGATTTGAAAACACATGATGCTCATGGCCTTTGTAAATAAAATCAGCATGAATTTCATCTGCTATGACGATAACATTGTGTTTAACACATATATCCCCCACAGCAATAAGTTCTTCTTTTGTCCATACCCTTCCTACAGGATTGTGAGGGCTACACAATATAAATAAACAGACATTATTTTCTACAATCTTCTGTTCAAAATCTTCTAAATTCATACGATAGGATCCATTTTCATAAACCAGTGAATTATTGACTAATTTTCGATTATTAGCTCGGATAGATTCTGAAAACGGATAGTACACTGGTTGTTGGATGATTATAGCATCCCCTTCTTTTGTCAGCGCTCGTACAGCTGTAGAAATGGCGTATACAACCCCAGGAGTTTTCACTAGCCAATCTTTTTTAATCTCAAAATCAAAACGAGATGAATACCAATTGTATAGTGTTTGAAAATACTCATTTTTCGTATCCGAATAGCCAAATATACCGTGTTCACTTGCCTTGACCAAGGCTTTACTCACCGTTGGTGGTACTCTAAAGTCCATGTCTGCTACCCACAATGGTAAGATATCGTCAGGCTTTCCTCTTTCTACTGCAAAATCATATTTTAGGCTATTGGTGTTTCTTCGATCGATGATTTCATTAAAATTATATGTCATTTTAACCCTCCTAATTATAAATCAATTATATTGAAATAAAGTATATTAAACTTACTCGTATAGTATGCTTTTAGTTTACCTTTAATAATTATCCTTGTCAATTTAAACTTTAAATTCTAAACTTTACACCTTATATCATACAATTTCATTATATCTATATTAATATTCACATTTATATTTTATTTTAATATGATATATTAAACCGACATAAGAAGCCCTATTGTACTTAGACTCTCTTTTAGAGTCTAAAATTTTCTTAGGAGGTTCATATAAATAATGAATAACAGACAAAAATCTGCTTTAAATGATTTACAAGAAACTATGAGAGCTAATCCAGGTGCTAATATACAACAGTGTATGCAAGGGGTTTTAGGGACTTTACAATCACTTGGCGATCTTAGATTCGCTATAGAATTTGAATGTGGCGGTTGCTGTAAAACCGTATCTGCAGAGCTAGGAGATGTAGATTCCTTTGATTTTTTTGATGGGGTACTCCTCCTATTTGGAGATTTAAAACTAAAAGAATGCTGTGAAAAAGGTTCAAAAAAAGATATACTCTTTATCATAATTCCACTAGACAAAATTAGTTCTTTTGAAATCTATGAAAGGCCTTGTTATTGCCCAGTAGCAGAATAAAAAAGCTATCAGCAATCAACCATCAGCACTTTGGAGCTAGCTTTGTGGGTCTTAAAACCTCGCTAGTTATCCAGATGGCTGATAGTAGCTATATCAAAGCATACAGCTACCAAGAGTAATCTTAGTAGTAGAACGACTTAAAGAGCTCCAGGTCACATATTTAATGTTTCCTGGAACTCTATATAAACAATTAGTAGCATGTAGGATGTTATAAGCAAACATTATCTCGCCTAAAAGAACCCTAGCATTTTCTTGTCTGACACTCCAACATTTGGCTATAGAAGTTCAGCTTTCCGCTATCAAACCATTAACTTAATCATATCATTTGTAAATTCAACAGGGTCCTCTATTGCTAGCCCCTCTATAAGCAAAGCTTGATTGTACAATACCTTTGTATATAAGTCTAATTTTTCTTTGTCGTTTTCAAACGCATCCTTTATTTTAGCAAAGATTTCGTGATTACCGTTGATTTCAAGGACTTTTTCTGCTTTAATGCTTTGGCCAGTTGGCATTGTATTTAGAGTTTTTTCCATCTCAATAGTTAAATCCCCTTCATTAGTCAAGCATACAGGGTGATTTTTTAGTCTCTTAGAGATTTTTACTTCTTTTACCTGGTCTTTTAAGACTTCTTTCATGTACTCAAACAGCACTTTATTTTCTTCTTTTTCTTCTGCCGGAGTTTCATCTTCTGTCTCAAAACCTAAATCTTCAGAGGATACAGATTTAAATTCTTTTTCTTCGTAGACATTCATCATACGGATTGCGAATTCATCTACATCTTCTGTAAAGTAAAGAATTTCATATCCTTTTTCTGTTACAATTTCTGTCTGTGGCAACTTGTCAATTCGCTCTATAGATTCTCCTGCTGCATAGTAAATGTACTTTTGATCCTCAGCCATTCTCTCTACATACTCTTTTAAAGTAACCATTTTCTTTTCTTTTGAAGAGTAGAATAAGATTAAATCCTGTAAGTCCTCTTTATGAGTTCCATAGTCGCTGTAAATTCCATATTTTAATTGTCTTCCAAAAGATTTGTAGAATTTCTCATATTCTTCTCTAGAATTTTTCAGGATATTTAAAATCTCGTTCTTGATTTTGTTTTTAATGTTTTTCCCAATAAGCTTTAATTGTCTATCGTGTTGCAATACTTCTCTTGAAATATTTAAAGTCAAATCATCCGAATCTACTAGGCCTTTAACAAAGCTAAAGTAATCTGGGAGAAGGTCTTCGCATTTTTCCATAATGAGTACACCACTTGAGTACAATTCTAAACCCTTCTTAAATTCTTTAGTATAATAATCAAAAGGTATACTTTCTGGGATGTACAAGATTGCATTGTAGCTTACTGCACCGTCGACGCTAATATGAATATGTTTAATTGGTTTATCAAAACCATAATGTTTTTCATTGTAGAAGTTTTCGTAGTCTTCATCCGTCAATTCATTTTTGTTTTTTCTCCAAATTGGCACCATGCTATTGATAACTTGCTCTTCTGTGTAGTCTTCGTATTCCCCTTCTGTACCTTCCTTAGGTCTTGAACCCGTTATATCCATTTTAATAGGATAGCGAATAAAATCAGAGTACCTTTTAATGATCGATTTTAATCGGTATTGATCTAAATACTCATCGTAATTTTCATCTTCTGAATTTTCTTTTAGCTTTAAGGTAATTTCACTACCAACACTGTCTTTTGTTGTTGGTTCAATAATGTAACCGTCCACGCCTTCTGATACCCATTTGTAAGCTTCATCGCTTCCAAGGGATTTACTAATTACGGTAACCTTTTGAGCAACCATAAACGCAGAATAAAAACCTACCCCAAATTGGCCAATGATATCATGCCCATCTTTGAGTTCATTTCCTTCTTTGAAATCAAAAGAGCCACTTTTAGCGATAACACCTAAATTCTCTTCTAATTCATCTTTTGTCATACCTACACCAGTATCTCTTATGGTTAAGGTTCTATTTTCTTTATCCACATCTATTTTTATATAATAATCTTCTTTGTTAAATACTAGTGACTCCTCACTTAGTGTCTTGTAATAAATCTTATCAATAGCATCGCTAGCATTTGAAATCAGCTCTCTTAAAAAGATCTCTTTGTGTGTGTAGATGGAATTGATCATCATGTTTAGTAATTTTTTCGATTCCGCTTGAAATTGTTTTACTTCCATAAAACCGCTCCTTCTTCTGTTCATTAGCACTCTTTGTTAACGAGTGCTAATATTATTTTTACACAAAGAATCCTTTATGTCAATCTCTTTTTAGCTAGCTAAGAATCTCGTCGCCAAATAAAGTTATATATAATGAAAAGTTAAAACTAGATAGAGGCTGGTCGGTCGGTTGGTTCCTTGGATGGTTGGACAGGAAAACCCCAACTCGCCTTTAACGATATAGGAAAGATCCTTCGGCTAAAGCCTCAGGATGACGAAAGTAGTAGCTAGGGTCATTTGACCGATAAATTGGGTATTACTCCTAGTTGGACGTAAAAACCTCATGTCCTTATAATCGACATGAGGTTTTTCCCTTCAGCTTTCAGCCTTCCGCTTATACCAGAGCTTTTACTGTATTTACTACGTTTTCTACTGTAAAGCCGTATTTTTCGATGACTTCTTCGCCTTTAGCACTGGCGCCGAATTTGTCTATTGTGACTGTTTTGCCTTCAAGTCCAACGTATTTATGCCATCCAAAGCAAGAAGCCATTTCGATAGCTACTCTCTTTGTACTATTTTTAGGGAGGACCGTTTCTTTATACTCTTCTGATTGTTCTTCAAACTTTTTAAAAGAAGGTAGTGAAACAACTCTCGTATCAATTCCCTGTTTTAAAAGCTCTTCTTGAGCATCAACTGCTAAAGCTACCTCGCTACCTGTAGCTATGAGA
>CAZVEI010000010.1:0-2881 GCA_964626295.1 uncultured Alkalibaculum sp. | reverse complement strand
ATTGCGTCAATTTTACTTTGTTCTTTAGATATAATGTATCCACCCTTTTTCATCTCTTTTCTGCAAGAACCTTTAAGGGCAGGAAGGTTTTGTCTTGTCAGTAAAATGCAGCTTGGTCCACTTTTACATGTTAATGCTTGTTCCCATGCGCCCATTACTTCTGTGGTGTCAGCCGGTCTAATGACATTCATATTAGGAATAGATCTTAGCCCTACAATTTGCTCTATAGGTTCGTGAGTTGGACCATCTTCTCCAACAGCTATAGAATCGTGAGTAAACACAAAAATACTTGGTATGCCCATAAGAGCTGCTAACCTTATAGATGGTTTCATATAGTCGCTAAAGATAAAAAATCCGCCTGAAAAGCCCTTTAGCCCGTGAAGAACTAATCCATTGACTGCTGCAGCCATTGCGTGTTCTCTAACGCCAAAATTAATATTTCTACCCAGTGGATTGTCACGTCCAAAATCGCCATTAATACCCTTTACTTTAGTGGAAGAGGCTAAATCCGCACTACCACCAATAAGAAGTGGGCATTTCTCTTGAAGGAGGTTTAAAATGTCTCCTGAAGATGCTCTTGTGGCTACAGAAGGCTTTATTTCATAAGAATCAAAGACTTTGTCAAAATCAATATCTACGGGTTGACAATTTATAAGTCCCCTTAATTTCTTGCCTTCTTGTGGGCAAGATTTCTCGTATCCATCTACTAGTTTTGTCCATTCATCGTAAGCTTTAATACCCTTATTTTGATTTTGTTCCGTATAATGATTGTATATGTCTTTATCGATGGTAAATGGTTCCTTATCCCATCCTAATGTCTTTCTTGTTGTTACTGTATTTTCTTCCCCTAGAGGAGACCCATGTGTAGCATTTTTCCCCGCATGTGGAGAACCATGTCCAATAATGGTTTTTACTTCAATAATAGTAGGTTTTGAACTATTTCCTTTCGCTTGTGCAATAGCCTTATGGATGTTTTCATAATCTTCGCCATCTTCAACCTTAATATAATTCCAATTCATCGCTTCAAATTTGCCTTTTACATTTTCAGAACTTGCTAGATTAACTGGTCCATCTAATTGAATATCGTTAGAGTCAAATAAAAGAATTAGTTTGCCTAAACCTAAGTGACCTGCCAAACTAACAGCTTCTAAAGCCACACCTTCTTGTAAATCCCCATCTCCACATAAGACATAAGTATAATGATCTATCACTTTTTTGTCGTCTTTATTAAAAGTGGCAGCCAAATATTTTTCTGCTATGGCAAGTCCAACTGATGTTGCAATTCCTTGTCCTAGTGGGCCAGTAGTAGATTCTATCCCAGGAGTATGACCGTATTCCGGATGACCTGGAGTCTTTGATCCCCATTGTCTAAAATTCTTTAACTCTTCCATTGGAAGGTCGTAGCCGTTTAGGTGAAGTGCAGAATATAACAAGGCTGAACCGTGTCCAGCAGACATAACAAAACGATCCCTATCAAACCACTTTGGGTCTTTAGGGTTAAATTTCAAATGCTTTGTAAATAACGTATACATTATTGGAGCTGCACCTAAAACAATTCCAGGGTGCCCACTATTTGCTTTATTGATCATATCCACACCTAAAATTCTCATGGCGTTAATTGCTCTTTTTTCCATTTCATCACCTCGAACTTTATTTGTATTCTTGTTATTTATACCCCTTTGCTTTTAAATTATTCTTACTAGGGTTCTATAAGGAGTAAATTATATTAAAGATTAGTACACTGGTTCATAGCCAATCTGCGACTTATTTATGATATACTTTACTACATTAGATTACTAAATTTTAAAATGGAAGGATTTAAATTACATGAAAAAAAAGGCTTTAAAAGCTGCCTTTCCGCATACAATTCCTGTGCTTATGGGATATATTTTCTTAGGAATGGCTTTTGGAATACTAGTAAGTAGTAGCGGATATCATTACATCTGGGCGATCATCATGAGCATTTTTATTTATGCAGGAAGTATGCAGTTTGTTGCAGTAGGTTTAATTACAGGCGGATTTGATATAGTTGGCACCATTCTTATAACACTTATGGTCAACGCAAGACACTTATTTTACGGTTTATCTATGTTAACTCGTTTTTCTAAAATGGGAAAGTTGAAACAGTATATGATTTTCTCTTTGACAGATGAGACCTTTTCACTTCTTTGCTCAGCAAAGGCCCCAGAAGATGTAGATGAAAATTGCTTTTATTTATTTATCTCATTATTAGACCATTTTTACTGGATTTTAGGCTCTGCCATAGGTGGAATACTTGGTTCCCTTTTCACCTTTAATACTACAGGTATTGATTTCGCCATGACAGCTTTATTTGTGGTCATTTTTATTAATCAATGGAAATCTACTACAAATCACAGACCTGGACTAATAGGCGTATTTACAAGCATTCTCTGTTTAATTGTATTTGGAGCAGACAATTTTATTATACCTTCTATGATCGCTATCTTACTCATTCTTATATACGCAAATAAACCTATTAAAGAAAGGAATCCTTAAATGCTGGCAAATGGACAATTAATCATCATCATATCTTTAATAACCCTAGTAACTTATTTGACGAGAGCAATTCCCTTTATCCTTTTCCCGGAAAATAAAAAAACCCCAAAATACATAGATTATCTAGGCCAAGTACTTCCTTATTCCATTATGGGAATGTTAATCATTTACTGTCTAAAAGGAGTAAGCATAACAACACCGCCCCATGGCACCCCTGAGCTCATTTCAATGGCATTTATTACAATACTACATTTATGGAAAAACAACACTCTAATAAGCATTGGCGGAGGTACGGTATTGTATATGTTCCTCGTGCAGACTGTGTTCTAAGTTCTAAGTTCTAAGTTCTAAGTTCTAAGCAAAA
>CAZVEI010000009.1:3667-17810 GCA_964626295.1 uncultured Alkalibaculum sp. | reverse complement strand
ACTTTTTCTGCCTAGTAGCTGCAGCTCCAGCCACCCTAGTATCTTCTTCCCTTTGAAGCCTTTCAGTCTTAACACCAATATCATCCCTAGGCTTGTCCTCGTCTTCCCTAGATACAACTATCTCCTTGACTTGAACATCTTCCCTAGGTTCCTCAGGTCTTTCTTCCCTAGGTTCCTCAGGTCTTTCCTCCCTAGGTTCCTCTGGTTTACTTGGTTTATTCGGTTTACTTGGTTTATTCGGCTTACTTGGTTTATTCGGCTTACTTGGTTTTTCTGGATCCTTTGGTCCTGGATTAGTAGGTTTTTCTGGATCCACTACTTCCTCTTTAGTATTGGTTATGACAAAACCATTTTCAATATTTCCAGTAATCTTAGAACTATAGCCTGGAATTTCTACTTCGGCTATTTTATAATCTATTTCCCTACCACAAGGATTGTATTTATCCAAATCCTTAAATTCTCCCTGCCATTTATCTTCAGAATTTATAAATTGACTAGTTAAATATTTTCCATCTCCATAAAGTTTAATTTCTACCCTATCTAGAGCCTTGCCAACCCATTTTTTATTAAATTTAATTTCTAGCTTATCTCCCCTCTTAGGACTATTTATAAATCTAAATACCTGGTAGCCACCTTCCTCATCTAAATACTCCTCCAATTTAGACTCATAACCTGGTACTTTAATTTCCTCAGCCTTATATACAATTTCTTCTCCTTTTGAATTGTATTTAGGAAGATCATAGGTGTATTGTTTAGTACATCCTGGTAATATAGTTACAATTTTTTCATAATCACTATTCTTAGCTGATATCTTAACAAATATATTTGACCTGTTTTCCAGGCTAGTATTTTTCCAAACTTTTTTTTGGATAATTTGAAAGAGAATCCATTGAATATAAGAAATATAATCACCAATGGAAGTAGGGCAATAAACATCTCCTTCACCATATGTGGAATCTGTTCTAAAAAGGGCTCCCATAAAGAGATGTCCCTTTCATGAGCTACTACAGTGCTGGCCTCAATGGCAGAATCACCTGACCTTGTAATTAGGTGAAAAATCATAACGGACAAAATTGCCCCAGCAGAAGTGATACCAACTAATCCAAAACTATCGTCTTCTGAACTCTTACCAATTTTTAAGGAAGACACACCTAGTCCTAATGCCAACATAAATGGCACGGTTAAAGCACCGGTAGTTGCTCCGGAAGCGTCAAAGGATATGGCCAGGAATTCAGGGGATGTAAATAAAGCTAAGATAAAGATGACACCGTAGATAATGGTGAGCAATCTATTTAATTTAATATTTCGAATGATTCGAAGTAATCCCATTGAAAGGAGTACTGCAATACCAATAGATACGATGATTACAATACTTGTTTTTGAAGTGACGCCACCAGTTGCATCCTGGACTTGAGCGGCTAATATATGCAAATCTGGTTCTGCTACAGAAATGATAAATCCTAACAAAATTCCTGACAGGATGACGACGGTAATCTTGTTGGTTTTAGCTACAGTAGATCCAAGGAGAGTACCCAAAGGAGAAATCCCAAGATCTGCACCAACTAAGAAAATAGACATGCCAATAATAATAAACAAGGCACCTAATAAAAACCGATACATTAATATAGGCTCAATTGGCGAAATGGTAAAGTTTAATATAACGACTAATAAAGTAATAGGTAAAACAGTAAAGGAAACTTCCTTTAACTTTTGATATAAGATATTAATAACATCACTTCCTTTTTTTCTAGGTGAAGGCTGAAAGCTGAATGCGGAAAGAAAAGCATGCCGCCACAAGGCGGATAGCGGGCACTGTCTAATCGTCACTAAAGATAGTCAAAAAGTTCAGCTATCCGCTGTCAGCTAATTCATGTTTTTTGATTTTTCTACACAAGCATTTACAGCTTCAATGACCGCAGAGCGAAATCCGCTTTTCTCCAAGCTAGCCACAGCTTCGATGGTGGTTCCACCTGGGGAGCTTACTGCGTCTTTTAATTCTCCTGGGTGGGTTCCGGTTTCTAGTATCATTTTGGCAGCTCCTAGAACAGCTTGGGCAGCAAAGGTGTATGCCTGTTTCCTAGGCATACCATGTAGCACAGCACCATCGGCTAGGGCTTCTATAAACATATAAGTATAAGCTGGGGAAGAACCGCTTACACCAGTTACAGCATCCATTAACTTTTCTTCTATAAATTCTGCCTTTCCAAAGCATTCAAATATCGATTGAACAAATTTTTTATCCTCATCTGTAACAAGAGAATTGACACTTATAGCAGTCATTCCCTCATTGACAAGGGCAGGAGTATTAGGCATAGCTCTTACTAGTTTTATTTTGTCATTAAATCGTTTTTCGTTATCCTCAATTTTTTGTCCAGCAGCGATCATAATCACAATTGCTTCTTCTTTTATAAAGTCTTTGATTCGATGGATGACTTTCTCATATAGATGAGGTTTTACAGATAGAACTACCACATCGCATTTCTTAGCAATTATTAAATTGTCGTCTGTAGTACAAATGCAAAAATCATCCCTGATTGCATCTAATTTTTCAGAGGAAGGGTTAGAAGCGTAAATATTAGATGGTTCAATAAATTTTGAGCGTGCAATTCCGCCAATCATAGCTTTAGCCATATTGCCACAGCCTATAAAACCAATTTTTTTATTCATGTGCAAGATCCTTTCATTAAAAGTGTTCTATATATTAGATTGTAGAAAGATATTTAATGATCTTAAAGATAGAAGCTAGAAGAAACCAAATAAAACAAATACCATATATTTATTTTAGCATAAAATCTACAGATTGTGTATAAAGAAACAAAAAACAAGAAAAAAACCACAATGAATTGTGGTTTTTTCTTGTGGTATTATATCAAATAGGAAAAGTGTGGTTTTAACACTAGCTTCTACGCCAGTCATCTTGAGCAAAGCCAAGGATCTTGACCCTAAAGCAATACCAGATGCTAGCGACTAAAGAAGTGTAACTACTCGGTTGCACCAAAATGAGAAAGAGCTTCTTCTATAGAAATACCTAATTCTCTTGCTACACCTTCTCCATAAGCTGGATCTGCTTTGTAACAGTTTTCTATATGTCTGATTTTAATATGCTTTTCGCTATCGCCCATATTTCTTGCAGTGTTTTCAAATAAAATTTGTTGTTGTTCCGGGCTCATTAATCTAAATAACTTGCCAGGTTGTGTATAGTAGTCGTCGTCATCTTCTCTAAAATTCCATCGATCTGCATTACCATATAATTTAAGCGGAGGTTCTTTGTATTCTGGTTGTTCCTGCCATTGTCCATAAGTGTTTGGCTCATAATGTAATTTACCACCTTGATTGTCATCCACTCTCATTTGTCCATCTCTGTGATAGTTGTTTACATATTTTGTACCTTTAGGTGAGTTTACTGGTATTTGATGATGATTTACCCCGAGTCGATATCTTTGTGCATCTCCATAGGAGAATAATCGACCTTGCAGCATTCTGTCAGGTGAGAAACTAATGCCTGGTACAACATTTGCAGGGTTAAAAGCAGATTGTTCTACGTCTCTAAAGTAGTTTTCTGGATTTTTATTTAACTCCATAACACCTACTTCAATTAGAGGGAAATCACCCTTATACCACACTTTTGTCAAATCAAATGGGTTATAAGGCATATTGTTTGCTTGTTCTTCTGTCATTACTTGTATTTTCATGGTCCAGCGAGGGAAGTTACCCTTTTCTATGTTTTCAAATAAATCTTTTTGATGGCTTTCTCGATCTTTTCCGACAAGTTCTGCAGCTTCTTCATCGGATAAGTTCTTTATGCCTTGTTCACATATCATATGAAATTTAACCCATACTCTTTCGTTGTCAGCATTAATCATGCTATATGTATGACTTCCAAATCCGTGCATATGTCGGTAAGAATTCGGAATTCCTCGATCACTCATAGTGATAGTGACTTGATGAAGAGCTTCAGGAAGGGATGACCAAAAGTCCCAGTTGTTGTTAGCGTTTCGCATATTTGTGCGAGGATCTCTTTTAACAGCGTGATTTAAATCAGGAAATTTTAAAGGGTCTCTAAAGAAAAACACTGGAGTATTATTTCCAACTAAGTCCCAATTTCCTTCTTCTGTATAAAATTTCATTGCAAATCCACGTATGTCTCGCTCTGCATCAGCAGCACCTCTTTCTCCTGCAACAGTGGAGAAGCGCACAAACATTTCACTTTGTTTTCCTACTTCTGAGAAAATATTTGCCTTAGTATATTTGGTGATATCATTTGTAACTGTAAAAGTACCAAAAGCTCCAGAGCCTTTTGCATGCATTCTTCTCTCTGGAATTACTTCACGGTCAAAATGAGCTAATTTTTCTAGAAACCAAACGTCTTGTAAGAACATGGGTCCTCTAGGGCCAGCAGTCATAACGTCTTGATTATTTGAGACAGGAGCACCTGCTACAGTGGTGAGCTTCTTCTTATCATCCATTTTTTTATTGTTCAAATTAAAATCCTCCTTCAAAAATGTGAATTACTTCTTATTTACACTCAATACCTAAAAAGTAAACATTAATTTCTAATTTTTTATATTTGTTTAATAAAAATACCATACTAAGATTGGAAAGTTTAAAATGAGGTTGTTGTAAAATAAATCTGTTTATTGTAGGATAGATTTTGTGTTTAAAGTTTAGAAGAAAAATATAAGTAGAATAAAACTAATCGGAAATTTAGAAAGGGGGAACAACGTGGAGACATTACAAAAGAAATACGGTCTTTGGACCGCTACCTCTATGGTTGTTGGTGCTTTAGTTATTTCAGAATTTGCTCAGAGGATTGAGAGTGCGAATGGAATTGTAGATTATTACGAAAAAGCCTATGGAAAACGAATAGGTTATTTAATGGGCTGGTTTAATGGAATTCTATATTATTCGCCTTTATCTGCTATTTTGGCGTGGATTTCAGCTACATATACTCTGCTTCTATTTAATATACCCCAAGGAAATGATTCAAAACCCCTTTGGATTATAGCGTTTATTTATATACTAATTACCTATATTATGAACAATTTTGCGCCTCCTGCTTTAGCGATATTAGGATCTAGTATTATTATCTACGGAGGAATAACAAATCCAAGCATAGGTTTTTATCTTATCATATCTATAACAATCATTTTATTTGGACTACTATTTTTTAGGGAATAACTGTATAAATATTTGAATTCAATATTGTACACACTATAGGATAGACCAAATCAAGAAATAAAAAAATAAAATATTATTGTAGAGGTGAATACAAATGAAAATCAAAAAACTATTCGTTTTGCTTTTGGTAAGTTTACTATTTGTTACATTTGTTGGATGTGCTGCACAAGAGCAAGAATCGACCACGGAAGAAGATACAAATCAAGAACAAACTGTAAAGCCACCCGCACAAGAACCTGCAGAAGATGTTGCATTAGATGGTGTTACTACACCAGCAGATGCAAAAGATGGCACGTATACAAAAGAAGGTACAGCTGATGATTACGGTTGGGTTTCATACGTTACTTTAGGGATTGCTGATGGTAAAATCACTAAGGTAGATTTTGATTACAAAAACGGAGATGCATTAAAATCAACTGACGAAGAATACAACGCAAATATGGAGTCGGCAGTTGGTGTAAAACCTGAAGATTTTCTACCAGAATATGAAACAGCTTTGTTAGAAGCACAAGACATTGCAGAAGTAGATACAATCGCTGGGGCAACGCAATCACATGATGAATTAGTCAAATTAACACAACAAGCGCTAGGAGAAGCAACAGGAAAGTAATACAATTTGTAGAAAAAGCCAAGTGAATAATTCACTTGGTTTTTGACTTTTTTACTGGAATTATATGATTTATGGTTGGTCGATTGGACGGGAAAAACTTTAAGCGGAATGCAGAATGCGGAAAGCTGACAGCTGAACTTTGTAAGTTGGGAAGTTGAAAGTTAGAAAAGTGATTAGTTGGTAAAGAGAATTTTATTGTATGCTAAAATAAGCACTTTATTCGTGAAAATTCGACAGAACTTACCAAAATAAAATCTTAAAAGAAGTTGATAAAGTTTAAGGATTGGTATATACTAATCTTACCTTGAATTATTAGTAAAAGAATTATATTAATGAATTTAGAATAACAGCTTATTAGATTTGGCATTGAATACACATTTTGTTCTAATGATTTTGTTTTTTTACAAGTGATAAAGGGATTATAATTTTCGGAGGTATTAACATGAACGGAACAGTAAAATGGTTCAACGGAGACAAAGGATTTGGTTTTATCACTTCAGAAGAAGGAAATGATGTATTCGTACATTATTCACAAATTCAAAAAGATGGTTACAAAACTTTAGCTGAAGGCGAAAGAGTTACTTTCGACGTAGTTGAAGGCGCTAAAGGCCCACAAGCAGAAAACGTACAAGGCCTATAATTTTTGAAACCAAAGCCTGTAGAGAAATCTACAGGCTTTTTCTTTTATAGATAAATCCTACTAAATCGTGTATATTAATAGGATAAGCTACGGAAATTAGAAAAAGTGAGGCGAAATTATGGAATTAAATATAAAAGGATTAGAATTATCCACTCAAATCATGATCGAAGAATCTCTTAAACGAGGTATTGGTGTTGAAATTATAGATGCAAAGGAAAATCTCATCCGATTAACAAAAGGTGAAAAAGTAGAGTATATTCAGCAGGCTACGAAGACTTCTGCAGATCGTTATATTGTCCCACTGCTTATGGAGAATAAACAAGTGACAAAATTACTCCTTGAAGAGCAAAATATGAATGTACCTCAAGGTGCAGTTATTCACTCTCAAGAAGAAGCTCTACAAGTATATAAAAACTTTGAAGGAAAGGAAATTGTGGTAAAACCAAATTCCACAAACTTTGGACAAGGGGTAGTCATATTAGATGAAAATCGAAAAGTAAATGATTTTAAGAAGGCAGTAGATTATGCTCTCGCTTTAGACACTACGATTTTAATCGAGGAGTTTTTTAGAGGAAAAGAGTACCGATTCTTAGTTATTGGAGATGAATTAGGCGCAGTAGTCCACCGGGTGCCTGCAAATGTAGTGGGCGACGGAAAGCATACGATTGAGGAATTAGTAGAAATAAAAAATCAAAACCCTCTTAGAGGCAAAGGCTATGTAACACCTTTAGAAAAAATTCAACTAGGAGTTGTAGAAAAGGACTTTTTGCTAAAACAAAATTTAATTGAAAAATCCATTTTAGACAAAGATGTGACTGTTTATTTGAGAGAAAATTCAAATGTCAGTACTGGCGGAGATACTATAGATTATACAGACGAAATGCATCCAGGATATAAGGATATTGCCATAAAAGCAGCAAAAGCATTAGGGGCTAAGATCTGTGGCATCGATATTATTCTTCAAGATTATAAAGAAGCACCAACAGAAGATAATTACTGCATTATAGAGCTAAACTTTAATCCAGCTCTTCACATGCACAATTTCCCATTTGAAGGAAAGAATAGGCATGTTGAGGAGAAGGTTTTGGATTTATTGGGATTTTAAAAGAAGGTGGTAAGGTGGTAGGGTAGTAAGCAAAACCTAAACTCGCCGGAAGGCCAGGATTGCTTTTCCGAACCAACTATCTAACGAATTACTTTTTCAACATTCCAACTCATAAAGTTCAGCTTTCAGCTATTAAAAACTGTTTTAAAAGGGATAATATATGGTATAAATACTCCATAAGAAGTAGAGGCTCATATTTAAAATACGAAAGATAAGGAGAAAACAAAATGCTAAAAGAATTTAAAGAATTTGCTGTAAAGGGAAACATGATTGATTTAGCTGTCGGTGTTGTTATCGGTGGTGCTTTTGGGAAAATAGTAACTTCTTTAGTTAACGATGTCATTATGCCTTTAGTAGGATTATTATTGGGAAATGTTGATTTTTCTAATTTATTCTTAGCTTTAGGAGAAGGAAATTTCAACACTATAAAACAAGCCAATGATGCAGGTGTTGCTACTTTAAACTATGGACTATTTTTAAACAATATTATTGATTTCTTGATCATCGCCTTTTCTATTTTTATCGTCATAAAACAACTTAATCGATTTAAGAAAAAAGAAGTTCAAGAAGAAGTTGCTGTCACTACAAAGGCTTGTGATTACTGTTATAGTGAGATACATATAGATGCTACGAGATGCCCTCATTGTACGTCGGAACTGTAAAAAGCAGGTGGTAAGGTGGTCAGCAAAAGCAAAACTCGCCGTAGGTGAGGTAATGACCTGAGTTAGCTGCCCCAGTCATCCTGAGGAGCGCAGCGACGAAGGATCCCTAGGAATTAAATAGGTATATAAAATATATGTTTGTTTTTATACGAAGGCTTATGAGATTCTTGAATGACTCGTATAGTAAATACAGCCTGTATTTAATACTCTTGCGCATTGATTTTAAACAATTGTTCAACTACTGTTTAACAATTGCTCAACAATCGTTCAACCATTGTTCCAAATAATAAAATATTCACCTATAAATGTGGACATACTAATGTCAAAAGATTCAAAGGAGATGTTAGTATGACGAAAGATAGTCAACCAGATAAAAAGAAGGTAAGAAAAGAAAAGGCAAATGGACAAACTCCAATCACTCAAGAAGCTCAAAATCACAATCCAAATGCTAAAAAACAATCTGTTGAAAATAATGATGTATAAGTCGTGAGATTGGATTTTAAGTCAGGCTCTGGGATCTTAAGATCCTTTGCCGCGCTCAGGATGACGCGGGTAGGAATTAGAGTACTAAAAAGGCGGACAGGCTTGTCCGCCACTACATATCCGCCTTATGGCGATTTTTCTCTTCCGCTTTCAGCTGTTGTGTTTTCCCGACCAACGAACCAACCGTCCAACCTTATTGCTTTCCCCGTTCAGCATAGAAGGAGTTTTTCATGAAAATTACACTACCACCAGAAATAGAATACGCATTACAAACAATCTATTGTAGTGGCTTTGAAGCCTTTATAGTGGGTGGGTGTGTTCGTGATGCCCTTATTGGGAGAGAAATTCACGATTTTGATATTACTACCAGTGCATTGCCTCCACAAATTTCTCGATTATTCTCTCATTTTCCTGTTATTGAAACAGGTATAGAGCACGGTACCGTTACTGTGATCATAAATCATATGCCAATAGAAATTACAACGTATCGGATCGATGGCACGTATACAGATCATCGTCGGCCAGATGGTGTTCTCTTTACAAGGAGCTTAATGGAAGATTTAAAGCGAAGAGATTTCACCATGAATGCACTAGCTTACAATCCCCAAACAGGTGTAGTGGATTATTTCGATGGCAAAGAGGATATACAAAATAAAATCATTCGGACGGTAGGAAGTCCAGATGAGAGATTTACAGAAGATGCCCTTCGAGTTATGAGGGCCTTACGTTTTTGTGCTGTGCTAGGCTTTAAAGTGGAAGAGAATACCCAAAAAAGTATACATACACATAAAGATGCCCTAATTCACATCTCAATAGAGCGAATTACTTCAGAGTTCTCTAAGATGATTTGTGGTCAGTATACAGAAAAAGTTTTTCTGGAATTTTATGACGTAATAGATGTAATCATCCCTCAGTTATCCTTACAATCAAGGGACAGTCTTACATATTCCATTTACGAACACCTAGTAAAAATTCTTAGTCGTATGCCACGTGTACTGCACCTGCGGTTAGCCGTTTTGCTTCATAATATAAGTATAAGTAAATCAGAGCTTTTCCTTTATGACAAGGCAGAAAATATTCAAATTGAAGATCAAAAGGAAAGAGCTGCACTAGCAAAGAAAATACTTAAAAATATGCGTTTTGACAAAGAAACCATTAATAAAGTATATACGTTAATCTCTCACTATAATATAAATCTAAGGGAAGACAAAAGGTATATAAAAAAATGGATGAACACATTGACACCAAATGTACTAAAAGAGCTTTTACAATTAAGAAGAGCAGAGCTTCTCGTTCAAGATTATAAAGATAGTAGAGTATTAGATCAAATTAATAAAATGAGCTATTTAATAGATGAAATTATTGCAAGTAATAGCTGTTACACTATAAAGGCACTAGCTATTACTGGACAAGACCTAATAAAAGCGGGAATTCCTGAAGGCAAGGTAATAGGAGAAATATTACAGCAGCTGTTAGAAGAGGTTATTGAAGAGAAAGTGGATAACAATAAGGAAGACTTGTTTATTTTAGCAAAGAATATTTATGAAAATAGTTGAAAGCAGAAAGCGTAAAAAACCAAAACTCGCTATAGGCGAGTAAGTAAAGATCCGCCCTTACGCTCAAGATGGTAGGTACAGGAGCTAGGCGCAGAATTAAGAATTTAAAAGCCAAAGGGGAAATCATAGTCACTGTAGTGACCGAATGTGGAACGGTGAGGTACCGTTCCCTACATAATTATCTTAAGTGAGTTTCAGTTTCCATGTGATTGTAGGGAACGACGCCCTCGTACTTCCTCATAATAGCCACCATCGGTGGCCCAAACGGTTTTGCTACCACCTGACCACCTTACTTCAGTTTCAGCTTTGATAACGCATCTGCTAAAGCCGTATTAACCTCCGGCTGCGCTTCGCTGTTTTTCTTTAAATATTTCTGAGCTTCTCGCTTTGTAATAGTCTTTTTCTCTGAATTCTTGCGCTTGTTAAAGGAACTCAATTTTTCCCTGTAGCCACACGTACAAGTAAAAATTTGCCCGTCTCCTTGGCCTTGCAATGTTAGTCGCTTTTGGCACTGAGGGCATCTTGCGTTTGTGGTTTTGCTTATTCGTTTTCGGGTTCCGCATTCTCGGTCTATACACACTAATACGGTTCCAAACTTATCTTTTTGTTCTAACATATGTTTTCCACAATCAGGGCATTTTTCACCGGTAATATTGTCGTGGACAAACTTGCCTGTATCTTCTTTGATTTTCTGGATCATGTCTTTTGTATAAACTTTTATATCCTCTATAAATTTCTTCTTGGTTTCTTTTCCGTTTTTTATAGCATCTAATTTGAGTTCCCAGGTTCCCGTTAAGTCTGGAGATTTTAAATCTTCTGGGGCTAAATCTAAGAGCTGTCGTCCTTTACTAGTAGTAATGATGTCTTTTCCCTTTTTTTCTACGTAGAATTTATGAAATATTTTTTCTATAATATCCGCCCTAGTAGCTACTGTACCAAGGCCTCCTGTCTCGCCTAATACCTTTGCAATTTTGCTATTCTTTTGATCCATGTACTTTGCAGGACTTTCCATAGCAGATAAAAGTGTGGCCTCGTTAAAAAGAGGGGGAGGTGATGTTTGACCTTGCACTTCATGTATGTTTTTTATATCAATCAAAGAATTTTCTGCTAGGGGGGGTAAGGATGCTTCCTTGTCTTCTTCTACAATCTTATCTTTAGAGTAAACTTCCTTCCAACCTAATTGAATAGTGTGTTTTCCTGTAGCTACAAAGGTTTCACCACATACTTCAAGCTCAATGCGAAGCTGTTCGTATTTATAAGGAGGAAATAATACAGAGAGAAAACGCCTTACAACTAAATCAAATACCTTTCTTTCAGAGTCCGAAAGACTAGACGGTATTATCTTTTCCTCTGTTGGGATAAGAGCGTGGTGATCGTTAACTTTGCTATTATCTACAAAGTGTTTGCTTCCTTTAATAGGCATATGAACCTGTCTTATAAGGGTAGAGTAAGGTTGTACTTTTATGGCGTTTAAACGCTCCGACAGTGTAGAGACAATATCCATTGTTAAATACCTAGAATCCGTTCTAGGGTAGGTCAACACTTTGTGATTTTCATATAATCGTTGGGCAATAGACAGGGTTTCCTTTGCAGAAAAATCGAATAATCTATTGGCATCTCGCTGCAATTCGGTCAGGTCGTAGAGCAGAGGGGCGTAAGTAGACTTTTCTTTTGTGTCCACCTTTACAACTTTGCCTTGAGTTGCTTCTTGAAACTTCTTAAGGACATGTTGTAGCTTATTCTTATCAAATATTCGGCTTTCATTTGTCTTTTGATCTTTCCATAAGAAAGAACGGCCATTTACACTAAGTTGAACTTCCCAGTAGTTTTTGGGAACGAAGTCTTTTATTTCCTTTTCCCGTGTGGCGATTAAATTAAGGGTTGGGGTCTGTACCCGACCACAAGAAAGCTGTGCGTTATATTTACAAGTTAAGGCTCTTGTAGCATTTATGCCTACAATCCAATCTGCTTCAGCCCGGCCTAAGGCAGAATAGTACAAATTATCGTAATTTCTACCATCCTTTACGTGATCAAATCCGTCTTTTATGGCCTTATCTGTAACAGAAGAAATCCACAAGCGCTTAATCGGTTTTTGGCAGTGAGCTTTTTCAATAATCCACCTAGCTACTAATTCTCCTTCTCGACCTGCATCTGTGGCTATGATAATTTCTGTAACATCTTTTCGGTTTAGTTGTTTTTTGACAGCGTGAAATTGCTTGCTGGATTTTTTTATGATGTCTAATTTAAAGGGAGAAGGCATCATAGGTAAGTCTTCTATATTCCAAGATTTGTATTTCTCGTCGTACCTTTCAGGAGCGCCTAATTCTACGAGATGTCCTAGAGCCCAGGTCACAATGTACTCATGTCCTTCAATAAATCCTTCACCTTTTTTATTGCATTTTAATACTCTTGCTATATCTCGACCTACAGAAGGTTTTTCTGCTAATATTAATTTTTTACTCATTGTAGTTTCCTTTCGACTTCATTCTATAGCTTAGTATACCACAATTGTATTGTTAATTACTGATGTCCTTCTGCGCTAATCGCAATTTTATCTTGATCTGAAGCAAGGAAAATGCGATTAATGGAATGATTACGAAATTTACAAGGGTAATATATTGTAAGGCATTTAGTAGCCGAAAGAAGAGCAAGGAATCTCTGACGGCAAAATAAGTACAGACAAATACAATGGCGGAGAGAAAGTAAATAACATATTTTCTTTGCTTTTGTGTTATACCATATGTTTTGAGAATGAGTAAAATGCCATAAAAAGTGATACAGTATTTTAGAATCCAGCCCCCTACAGTTTGGAGCATGACGTATAGCTCTCCAAAGTCAAAAAATTGATAAAAGCTCACTAATTGGGTTTGTAATAATTTAGGATAATTCATGGTAACTGCTCGTTCTGGAGTAAAGGTCATGAGTATGCCCATTGACGCGACGATTTCCATCTGAATGACAAAGATGAGGGCACTTACTACGGCTATAGTCATTTTGTTCTTCTTATCTTGTATATAGCTTAAATAAGGAAATACGATAGAAAAATGCCCATATAACCCCAATGTCTCTAATACGCAGAGGACAAAGCCTTTTGTAATGCCATTTTCAAAAATGGGAAATAGAAGCTCTATTTTCTTATCTGGGCTCGTTAAGGCACCTAAATTAATCCCTGCTATGGAGATGAGGATAATTCCCACGATAGAGATGGATATTATAGCTGATATTTTTTTGTTTACTACGTATAGTGCTGGCAAGACGAGAAATAGCACATAATACCATTTAGGTGTTTCAATGCTCATATGATTGTGCATAGCATCTGCTTCTACACCAGCACTTTCAATTAAAATCAAAAACGATGTCAGTACAAATAATCCTACAAAAATATTTCCTAGTGTTTCCCCAAATGCTATACGATATATTTTGACTATGTTTTTTTCTTCAGAAGATTTCCAAGCTTTCATAAAATATAGTCCAATTATAAAGATAAGTATTGAAGAGATGATCACCGCTACCCAGGTGTCCCTCCCTCCGTCAACTAGGAATACTCTAGGATAGGTTTTTAAAGAAACAATGCTGACGGACCACATGAGAAACATCAAGTGAAAAGGATTAAATCGATCCATAATATATACCTCTTATTTTAATATTGAGCTACTTATTGTGTAATTAAAATGCATCAGATGTGCTCTAAGGTGATTATAGCCATGCTAAGCTTAAATCATACTATTATTTAAGTTTCATCGCATAAAAAAGAATATTATTCAAAGACTAAAAAGAAGTGTATGGAATGAGGTGATTAGATGGATTTGAGTTTAGAAGTATTGCAACAGAAACTGAAGAATAGTTCAGATGTAATCTACCGCAAGATCTACTGTCAAGATGAATTGATTACAATAGTGGGCATAGAAA
>CAZVEI010000009.1:0-3657 GCA_964626295.1 uncultured Alkalibaculum sp. | reverse complement strand
AATATGACAGATGGCGCGAAACTCAGTCAGTATATTATCGAACCCTTGTTAAAGTATAATAAACCAATCTCCGATGTAGAGACCTTGTGTGGAGAAGCTATACTTGCCGGCCCGGCGACGAAAGTAAGTTGTATAGAAGAAGCTTTTGAACACCTCTCTAGTGGATGTGTGCTCTTGTTTTTTACTTCTTATACAGAAGTCATTCATTGCAATGTATCTGGTTTTGCTAAAAGGCCAGTAGATATCCCTACATCAGAGGCTACTGTAAAAGGGCCTCGAGAAGGCTTTTCAGAAGATATTCAAGACAATCTCTCCCTTATCCGCCGAAGATTAAAGACATCAGATTTAAAGGCAGAGCAATTTAAATTAGGAAAGAAGTCTCTAACATCCTGCTATATGCTTTATGTTGAAGGAGTTGCACCAGCAGAATTGGTAAAGTACGTGCGAGAAAAGATTGAAGACGTTGCCATTAGTAGAGATTATATCCTATACTCTAACAATATAGAGGAATCCCTTAAGGAGAAGCATACGGCATTTGATACAGTAGGTTATTCTGAGAAGCCAGATATCTGTGCACAAAAGATTAGCGAAGGTCGCATTACCATCCTAGTAGATGGAAGTTCTAATGCAGCTACAGTTCCCTATACTTTTAATGATGCTTTTCAGTCAACAGATGATTATACCTTGAATAAGTATATGGCAAATACCGCCAGGTTATTGCGATTTATGTCCTTTTGGATAGCTACATTAGCACCAGGACTCTATATTGCTTTGATCACCCATCATTTTCGGTTAATACCAACGATTCTCTTGTTTAGAATGGCAATGTACCGCGCTGTAGTGCCTGTACCTACCATTATAGAGCTCTTAATCATGATAGGTTTTTTTCAGATCCTTCGAGAAGCTGCTGTAAGATTACCTCAGCCAATTGGTTCCACTTTAAGTATTATCGGTGCCTTAATACTGGGAGATGCTGCAGTGGCATCAGGGCTGGCCTCTCAGATCACTGTAGTAGTTGTAGGGATCACATCTATATGCTCCTATCTTGTGCCTAAGATGTATATTGCGATTTTTTACTGGAATACACTCATTACGATTTTATCAGCTCTCTTAGGATTGCCAGGTTTTTATATAGGTTTTGTCCTCCTTATTGCTCATATAGCAGATTTAAATACAGTGGGATATCCTTACATTAATCCAATAGGAACTAGGAATGTGTATAAGTACAAAGATATCATCTACAGGGGAAGTTTAAATGAAATAGGGAATCCTATATTTCCTGATAAGGAGAGTGAAAATGAATGAAAAAAGGGATATTATCAATTATGCTCATCTTACCTCTTCTATTCGGTGGATGTTATGGCTATAAAGACATGAATAAGGTGAACTTTGTGGCTAGTGGATTAATTGACGAAGATGAATCGGGCAAGGTAACCATTTATAATGAGGTGTTTTCCGGGGATAGAGGTACGACTACCGAAGGCGCTACGAGCAAGCGAATAATCCTCGAAGGGGAAGGGGCTACTATAAATCAAGCTTTCTATACTATGCAAAGGTCATCCACTTATCCCATGGCCTACGATGTAATGAAGGCCCTTATATTTACAGAGAGACTAGCGAAGCATGGGCTTACAGATCATTTAGATACAATACTTCGAAATCAAAGGCCTACTATAAAGATATTTGCCTTTATATTAGAAGGAGATCCTATAGAATTTGTAAGTACCCATCTTCAAGATGAGCAGTTTACGGGGATATTTTTAGAAGATATGATGGTCATGCAAGGAGATCAGCAAGAGATTTTGCCTGTACGCCTTAATGAATTTTATAATGAACGGATACAATCTGGAAGAATAAGCCTCATTCCTACCATTGCACTATCTCAGGAACCAGAAGAAAAGAGAGTTACTATGACAGGAGTAGCCATACTTAAAAACGATAAAATGGTGGGAAAATTAGATATTAGAGAACTAGCAGTTTACAAAGCAATAACCGATAAAATTAAAGAAAGCAATCTCACCATAGAAAATCCAGAAGATAAAGGCAACTTGATTTCACTTCTAGTATTGAAAAACAAGACGAAACAAGACATCGAGTACGATGGAGAAAAAGCCATCTTAAAGATCCAGATAGACATGCTCGCATCTATTATGGGTATAGAAGGCGAGAGCCAAATAATGGATGATGAAAAAGAAATTGTTCATGCAGCAGCTAAAGAAGTGGAAAAAAGGGGCAGGGAATTGTTTTATAAGTTCCAAGAACAAAATATTGACCTCTTTCACATAGAGACGGATCTTAGTCGAAAATATCCAGATGCTCATGTGCCAAATATTTTAGAAAATGCAGAGATTGAATTAGATGTGCAAGTCAAAGTAGAATCCAGTCAGAATATCACAAACTTCCAGCGATAATTTATAAAATAGATAAATGCAGCTTTTCTCTTGCATAAAAAATACCCCTATAGTATTATTATACTAATCAGTTTATACATGAAATAAGCTCCTATTTTAAGTCTTAAAGTAGGAGCCTTACTCTATAGTAATGAGTGAAAAATTAAGGATTGGTAGGTGTTAAATATGAGTACATATGAAGCGGCAGGTAAAGCCAAAAGGGCATCCATTAATTTAGCTGCATGTGATACAGGGCGTAAAGATAAAGCCTTGCTTGAAATAGCAAGTGAACTCAAAAGCAGATTACAAGATATTTTACAGGCAAATGGAGAAGATCTAGAGCGAAGTGAAAAAGAAAACTTGCCTGCACCACTTCTCAAAAGGCTAAAGTTTGACGAAAGCAAGATTATGGACGTCATTGCTGGTATTGAAAGTTTAAGAAAATTGCCAGAGCCTGTTGGAAAGACCCTTGCGTCTACTGCCTTAGATACGGATTTAGAATTGTATAAAGTCAGCTGTCCTATTGGGGTTATTGGCGTCATTTTTGAATCAAGACCAGATGCACTAGTTCAAATTTCTACCCTTTGTTTAAAAAGTGGAAATGCGGTTATCTTAAAGGGAGGCAGTGAAGCCCACAATACCAACCGTATTTTATGGGAAATCATTAAAACAGCTACAGAGAGAGCTGGCCTGCCAAAAGGGTGGATACAGCTTATTGAAACAAGAGAAGATGTAAATGCCATGTTAAAACTAGATGACTACATTGACTTAATCATACCAAGAGGATCGAATGAATTCGTCAAGTGGATTATGGAAAATTCTAATATTCCAGTATTAGGTCATGCGGACGGCATTTGCCACGCTTATGTAGATGAAAGCGCTGATTTAGATATGGCTGTAAATGTAGTCTTAGATTCAAAAACACAGTACGTAGCCGTATGCAATGCTACAGAGACATTACTAGTCCATGGTAATATTGCGAAAAGCTTTTTACCCCTTCTTCAAAAAGCCATGGAAACAAAAAATGTAGAGCTCATAGGAGATGAAAGAGTGCGAGAAATCATCCCTATTGGCATAGCTGCAGAAGAAGACTGGAAGACAGAGTACTTAGATTATAAACTGTCTATTAAAATGGTAGATAGTTTGTCACAGGCCATCGAACACATCAATGCTTACAGCTCAGGCCATACAGAAGTTATTATTACAGAGGACAAGGAACGAGTAGAAACCTTTATGAACTTAGTAGACTCAGGTAATGTGTTCTGGA
>CAZVEI010000008.1:12658-19556 GCA_964626295.1 uncultured Alkalibaculum sp. | reverse complement strand
AGCATTTAATTGAATTGGGTCAATATTATCGTATTCTATTGCATAAGCGGACCTTACTACCTCTGCATGTTCTAATCCCTCTATGGTCTTAAGAACTTCTAATTGGACTTCTTCTGGCAAACTAGAAGACATTCCCTGAATATACAATTCATTTGTATCAAGTCCTTCAGGTTCAACAAATATCTGATGTTTAGGCTTGTCTGCAAAACGAACGATTTTATCTTCTATAGAAGGGCAGTACCTAGCTCCAACACCTTTTATATTTCCACTAAATAAAGGGGATCTGTGCAGATTATCTCGAATAACTTGATGAGTCTTTTCATTTGTATACGTCAAATAAACGGGAACTTGCTCTATATCAATCTTTTCTGTTTCAAAAGAAAATGGCACAATGACTTCATCACCATGTTGAATCTGCATTTTATCAAAATCTACTGTATTTTTATCTACTCGAGCAGGAGTACCCGTCTTAAATCTCAGTAAATCAATACCTAGCTCTTTTAATTTATCAGACAAACCTATAGACGGAAATAAACCGTTTGGTCCTCCACTATAGCTAATATCTCCAATAATAATTTGAGAATCCATGTAGGTACCTGTAGTAAGAACCACTGTAGGGCTATTAAAGATAGCACCTGTTTTGGTCTTGACACCGCTTATTTTGTTCTTTTCAAGAATCAAATCAACGACTTCATGTTGTTTTAATATGAGATTTTCCTGAGCTTCTATAGTTTTTTTCATTTCTAATTGATATTTATATTTATCTGCTTGAGCTCTAAGAGAATGGACAGCTGGGCCTTTAGATGTATTAAGCATACGACACTGAATCATAGTCTTATCAATATTTTTACCCATCTCTCCACCTAAAGCATCTACTTCCCGCACTAAATGCCCTTTACCTGTTCCCCCAATATTGGGATTACAAGGCATCATGGCAACAGAATCTATATTCATGGTTAATAGCAATGTTTTTTGACCCATTCTTGCGCTAGCAAGTGCAGCTTCAGATCCTGCATGGCCTCCGCCTACAACTATTACCTCGTATTGTCCTGCGTTGTAACTCATATTCTTCCTACTTTCCTATACAAAAATTACTAAATATTTCATGCATTAACTGCTCATGTATTGTATCTCCTGTGATTTCTCCAAGGAGATTAAGAGCTTCGGTTATATCAGTTGAAACGATTTCTAAAGGCATAGAAGCTTCTATTGTACGAATTGCACTGTTTAAACTTTTTAAAGACTCTTCTAATAAATGAATATGTCTGATGTTCGTGACGATTTCAAAAGACTCTAATTCAAATCCTTCAGCACTAACTTTATCTAACATCTTTTTCTTTAACTCTTCTAAACCGGTTTCTTCTACAGCTGAAATTTGAAGGATTTCTTTTTCATATTTTACAAGGTCTTGTGGCTCTACTACAGCTTTTTTATCTGATTTATTGAGTAAAAGTAAAGCATTTCGAGGTTGAACTAATTTTAATAATTCTAAATCTTCTCCATCTAATGGTTGACTTGCATCGAGTAAAAGCAATACTAAATCGCTCTTTTCTAATATTTCAACGGATTTTTCAATGCCTATTTTTTCAATGATGTTTTCTGTCTCTCTTACACCTGCTGTATCTATAATCTTAAAAGGAATACCTTCTATATTAATATATTCTTCAATAGTGTCTCTAGTAGTCCCTGGAATTTCCGTTACAATGGCTCTTTTCTCTCCTAATAAAGAGTTGAGCAAAGAAGATTTTCCTACATTAGGTTTTCCAATTATGGCAGTATTTACACCTTCCCGTATCAACCGTCCGTTTTGAGAATGATAAAGTAAATTTTGAACCATATCTGCCGCTTGTCTTGTATTTTGTAATATTTCTTCATAAGACATGTCTTCAATATCGTATTCTGGATAATCTATACTAGCTTCTAAATGAGCTAACATTTTAATAAGCAACCCTCTTATGTCGCCTACCTTTTTAGATATACTTCCTTCTAATTGCTTCATCGAAATATCTAAACTTTTATTGGTTTTTGCATTAATGATATCGATAATAGCTTCTGCTTGGGTTAAGTCAATACGACCATTCATAAATGCTCGCTTTGTAAATTCTCCAGGACCAGCCAAGCTTGCACCATTTTCTACGAGTAAATTTAAGATATTTCGAACGGGTACAATTCCTCCATGGCAATTGATCTCTACGATATCTTCTCTCGTGTAGGTATTTGGCCCAATCATCTTAGAGACCAAGACCTCATCAACGATTCTTTTATCTTTTGGGTTGATGATATGACCGTAAATGATCTTTTTATCATCGTATTCCTCAAACTTTTTTCCCTTTGGCTTAAATATTTTATTTAGAATATGAAAAGCCTGGCTTCCCGTCATTCTAACAATTCCAATGCCAGAAAAACCTACAGGTGTTGAAATAGCAGCAACTGTATCTGTAATATAACTATTCAAATTTTGTCACCTCGTACTTGTTTATTTATTTATTTTATACCTGCTACAAACGGACTATGGAATCAACAAATTAGCAAGCTATTTGTCTGCTCCATCTCATATCTACTGCGAAAGCTGCGCTTTCGCTTGTCTCATTAGTTTACGGAAAAAGACCAGTTTTAACTGGTCTTTTTAACATCTATGACAACTTTTCTAAAGGGTTCTTCACCTTGACTGTACGTATGTACATTTTTGTACTTTTGAAGAGTTGAATGAATGATTCGTCGCTCATAAGGATTCATAGGTTCTAATTCAATTTTTCTACGAGTTTTTTCTACTTTGTGTGCCAACTTTCCTGCTAACTCTACAAGCGTAGCCTCTCTCTTTTTACGATAATTTTCAGTATCTAAATTGACTCTTATATACTCTTCTGATTGTTTATTAATTACTAAACTAGTTAAATACTGCAAAGAATCTAAGGTTTGCCCCCTTCGACCAATTAAAACACCCATGTTTTCGCCTTTTAACTCTATAAATAAAACATTATCTTCTAATCTAGCGTCAATATGAGCATCAATATTCATAGCATTACAAACTTCTTTTAAGAAGTTTGTCGCTATATCACATATATCAAGCTGTAGAGTTACTTCTACTTTTGCAACCTTACTTCGAAATAAGCTCATAAATCCACGGCTTGGAAGTTCTATTACTTTTGTCTCTACTTTATCTTTAGTCGTATTCAATTCTTCAACTGCTCTTTCAATAGCCTCTTCTACTGTCTTTCCTGTTGCCACTACAGTTTTCATAAGCTATTTACCTCCCTCTTGGGTAATAAGTGATTTCATAAGAATTTGTTGTACAAAGGTGAATATATTTTGGATGACCCAGTACAACGCTAAACCGGATGGAAAAGTCCATGCCATAAAACCAATTAAAAGGGGTGACATAAATTTCATAGACTGACTCATTTGCTGAGCTTGTTCATTACCGCCTGAAGTTTGAGAAGTGCTCATGTACAAGTAAGTAGTTACTGCTGCAAGAATTGGAAGTATGTGAAGTGGATCTGGTTGTCCTAAACTAGGTAACCATAAAAAGGCTTTGTCAATAGCATCATATGCTCCTTGAGAACCAAACACATAAATTTGAGGTTGTTGTAACACTCTATATAAGCCGATAATAATAGGAAACTGAATAAGAAGAGGTAAACATCCACCCATAGGGTTAATATTATGTTCCTTATACAATTTCATCGTTTCTTCATTAAGCTTTTCTGGATTTTCTTTATACTTTTTTTGTATTTTTTGAACTTCAGGTTGAATCTTAGTTGTTGCTTGCATAGATTTTGTTTGTTTGATATTAATAGGCAATAGTATTAATTTTGCAATAATAGAAAACAAAATAATGGCTATACCATAATTTCCTACAAGGCTATATATATAATATAGCATTTTACCAAACAATTCGTATAATATGGTCATATATTCCTCCCTAAATTACCTTCTCACAATAAGGGGTCATATCCCCCTGGATGAAAAGGGTGACATTTTCTCAACCTGTTTATGGACAGAAAAAAACCTTTTACTGCTCCATACTTTTCAAAAGCTTCATAACAATACTGGGAACATGTAGGATAAAACCTACACCTGCCTGGCAGTAAAGGTGAGATAAACTTCTGATAGAATCTTATACCAAGTAAGAATATGTTTTTTATCATTTAATCACTTTTTCACTAAATTATTTTTTCTCATTAAATGTTTCACTGCACTCTCTACTTGAGAAAAAGAGCTAGATTCTATACCTACCCTTGCAATAAAGATAATATCATATCCAATTATGAAATTTTTGGCGTTTATTCTGTAACTCTCTTTGATTAGCCTTTTTACTCGATGTCGAACCACACTGTTGCCATTTTTTTTACTTACTGTAATGCCCAGTCTATTGTAGTTTAAATCGTTTTCTAAATAATACATAACGAGCAATTTATTTCCATAAGATTTACCTTTTTTATAAATTCTCTGAAATGCTCTGTTGTTAAAAGATTCAATCTTTCCCATTTGTCCGCCTACTTTTATAGGTTGATAAAAAGGCCACAATATGCGGCCCTAAGCTGATAATCGCTTTCTTCCTTTTTTTCGTCTGCTACTAAGAACATTTTGACCTGCGCTGCTAGCCATTCTTTTTCTAAAACCATGGACTCTAGATCTTTTTCTTTTCTTTGGTTGATAAGTTTGTTTCATCTGGAACACCTCCTACTGGTAATACATTTATTAATAAATATATTTTATATTTTTCAGTTTAATGTTTTACCCCAAAATTATATATTTAAAGCTAAGGCTTGTCAAGATTTTTCGCCGACCAGCGAGCTAATCGATAGCCAAGCTATCGTAGTAGACATGAGATTTCATAGACAAATGGCTTGCCAATTTGGATTTGAAATCTTATGTCTACGCAATGAAAGCAAAGTTTTCATTTAACGAGCGGCGCGATCTTAGAATCGACGAAGTCGATTCTAAGGTGAGTAGCTTTACTATTGTCCAAATTCTCTTGCTAAATCACTAAGGTATTCTTGTCTTTCCATTTTATACAGCAATTCTTCTTCTATTTTGTCCTTTTCTTCCATTAATACTTGAAGTTTTTCAAATTCGCTAGAATATAAGGATATTTCTGTAGAAATATGGTCAAGTTTTTCTTCTAGCTGCTCAATTTCTTTATCTATTGTCTCGTATTCTCTCTTTTCATTGTAAGATAATTTTGTTTTCGTTTTTTCTTTCTTTGGCTCTAAAATAGGAGCCTTGCTTTTTTCTTCTATAGAAGATTCTACAGTGACTTCTAGAGAAGAATTACTATTCCACTTCTTATGAGTTTCTTCGATATAATCAAAATAGTTTCCAGTGTATTGTGTGATTTTTCCTTTTCCATCTAAATGGAAGATTTTATTACAAATTCGGTCTAAGAAGTATCGGTCATGAGATACGGTTATAACAGGACCTCTAAAATCGTCAATATATCCTTCTAATACATTTAAAGTATCGATATCAATATCGTTTGTAGGCTCATCTAGTACTAATACATTAGGAGAATCTATGAGAATTTTCATAAGGTAGAGCCTGCGCTTTTCTCCACCTGAAAGCTTATAAATTGGCGTCCACTGAAGATCTGAAGAAAAAAGAAACTTTTCCATCATTTGAGAAGCGCTTATTTTATTGCCATCAGAAGTAGTCACAAACTCTGCAGTCTCTTTTATATACTCAATTGCTCGAAGGGATTCATCCATTTCTTCTATTTGCTGAGAAAAGTAAGCTAATTTAACCGTTTCTCCTAAAGTAACCCTGCCCTGATCTGGACTCAATGCTCCTATAATAAGATTTAATAAAGTTGTCTTACCTGCTCCATTATCACCGATGACGCCTATTCGGTCATCTTTTTGAAAGGTATAAGAAAATCCATCTACAATATGCTTATCTCCAAAGCTTTTATGCAAATCTTCGATTTCTACAATCTTCTGACCTAATCTAGAATGCACGCTGCTGATCTCTAACTGGGTTTCTTCTACATCTACTTTAGCATCCTTCAATACCTCAAAGCGCTGAATCCTCGCCTTTTGCTTTGTAGTTCGAGCTTTAGCTCCCCTCTTAATCCAGGATAGCTCTTGGCGATAAAGATTTTGCCTCTTTCTCTCCATAGAACTTACTAGCTCTTGTCTTTCTAGCTTTTTCTCAATATGATGAGTATAATTTCCTTCGTAGATATACAAATGACCCCTGTCTAATTCCATAATCTTTGTTACAACTCGGTCTAAAAAATACCTATCGTGAGTAATCATAAGTAGAGAACCTGTCTTACTTTTTATATGACCCTCTAACCAATCGATCATTTTATTATCTAAATGGTTGGTAGGTTCGTCTAATATGAGCAAATCACAAGGAGTCACTAATGCACTAGCTAGTGCCACCCTCTTTTTTTGACCACCAGAAAGGGAATTTATTTTCCTATTGTAATCTTGAATGCCTAATTTTGTTAAGATGGTCTTTATTTGATTTTCCATACCCCAAGCATTATTTGCATCCATCTCGCTACTAAGCTGAGAAAGCTGTCTTTGAATTTTTTCGTTTTCAGGATTCTTACTTATGTCATCTAGAGCACTTTGATAATCTCTAATTAATCGAAGTACCTTAGAATCTCCCTTGAAAACTTGTTCTAATATAGTAGAATCTTCATCAAAGTCTGGCTCTTGAGGCAAATACTCAATTTTCATACCGCTAGTCATTTGAATATTCCCTGTTTCACTAGGTTCTATGCCAGCTATAATCTTTAAAAGAGTAGATTTTCCCGTCCCATTAATTCCGATAAGACCAATCTTTTCATCTGTAATACTAAAAGAAATATCCTTAAAAAGTACTTTTTCCCCATAACTCTTCGATAAATTCTCTGCCGTAAGTATACTCATGTGATCAACTCCTTTCT
>CAZVEI010000008.1:0-12558 GCA_964626295.1 uncultured Alkalibaculum sp. | reverse complement strand
CTTATTTCTTCGGAAACTCCATTCTCCAACTAAAGTAATCATTATCTTTATTCTTCTCATAATATAGATAAGCTTCAAAGCGATTTCCTTTTTTGCTTATAAAGTGGTTGCCATAAACTTTTCCTTTTTCTAATAGCTTTGCGACAACCTCCTTTGTAGGTCTTACTTTTAGAGCTTCTAAAAATTTATCGTTTTTCCAAACTACAAATTTACAGCCTGCTTTCCAATTGCTACATCCATAGCCTTTTTTCCCTTCAATCACATCGCTTTTGCATAGAGGACATTTTCCTAGGATTTCATATTCTTTTTGATCCTTAGATTTAATTTCGTTAATAATATGAAAATCATCTTTCTTTATTACCTCTACAGCAGATGTGGTAAAGTTAAACATTTCACCTAAAAATTCTTGTTTTTTTAAATGTCCCTTTTCAATTTGAGATAAAGACTTTTCTAGTTTACCAGTATACTCTAAATCGAACAACTCTTTAACGGGAAACATCTCTACTAATCTTTTTCCCATATCTGTTACAGTGAGGTTTTTTCCACTTCTTTCTATATACCCTACTGTCTCTAATTTCTTTATGGTTTCTGCCCTGGTTGCTGGAGTTCCAATGCTAAAACCACTTAGAATAGCTTGTACCTCTTCTGAACCCTGTTCCCCTTCTTTATATTTCTTTCCACAGGTCTCCATTACTCTTAAAAGAGTCTTTTCTGTATGTTTCTTAGGAGGCATGGTTTTTTTTTCTTGAATCTTCGTCTTCACCGTATGAACGGTATCTCCTTTTTCTGCCATTGGGAGACTCTTATCTTTTGACTGAATATCTTCTACCTTTTTCCAGCCCTTTATGAGCTGAATGCGACCTTTTGAGATAAATTCACCCCTTGCCTCTTCTACTTTAGTTATGAGGGTGGCTTCTTCATGTTCTGCAACAGGCATAAATTGCATGATAAATCGATTTTTTACCGCTTCGTATACGATTTTTTCATCTCCGTTTAAGCCTTTTGGTAATAAATAAGTAGGTATGATCGCACTATGGCTTTCTACCTTGCTATTATCAAAGACCCTTTTATTGACTACAAATATAATCTCATCTTCATAAGGCAATCCTTTTTCCACTGCATTTAATACTTTTTGAGCTTTGGATGTTAGAGATTCTTCTAAAGCCATACTAGCCGTTCTAGGATAAGTAATAAACTTCTTTTCATATAGACTCTGAGCTACTTTCAGTACTTTATCAGAGGTCCAACCTTTATATTTACTCGTCACATGACCTTGTAAATTAGATAAATTAAATAAACTAGGAGGGTATTCCTTCTTTTTTTCTACTTGCTTGTCTACTATAATACCGTCTTTGTCTTTAATTGCCTTTTGAACGCTTTGGAGTGAAGCTTTTTCTGGAAATTTATCCTTATTGTCTAAGGTATAAATTCCTTCGTATACTTCGCCGCTCTTTGTCTTAAAATCTGCCAATAACTTGTAAAATGCTTCTGGCTTAAACTGTTCGATTTCCATATCTCGATCGTATATGATTTTAAGACTTGGCAAGAGCACTCTCCCTATATTTAAAGGTCTACCTGACCCTCTCTGGTATTTTAATGTTGCAACGCTAGTCAGATTAATTCCAATAACCCAATCAACCCATTGCCTACTAATTCCTGCATCCCTTAGAGGTTCCATTTTGCTATTAGGCTTTAACTTCTTAAGTCCTGCCTCTACCTCTGCCGGTGTCCATTCATTTAATAAGAGCCGTTCTACGCCTTTATTTACGTCTAAGTATTCTAAAACAATATCTCCAATGATCTGTCCTTCACGATCGTAATCACAAGCAGATATTACTCCATTTACATCTTCTTTATTTATGAGTTCTTTAATAAGCTCAATTTGCTTAAAAGCACCTTCATCCACAACTGCACGATTTTTGCTATTTGATTTGACTTTATATTGAAACTTTTGTGGAATAAATGGGTAATTTTCCATTCGCCAGCTAGACATCTTCAAATCATAATCTTTTGCATCTAATAATTCTAGAAGATGGCCAAAGGCCCAGGTAACTAAATAATCGCTGCCTTCAAAATAACCGTTCTTCCTCTTATTTGAACGAACTGCATCAGCGATATTCTTCGCTACAGATGGCTTTTCTGCGATAATTACTTTCATTACAAAACCCCTTTATATTTAACAAAAACTGCTATTTACAACAACACGCACATAGCTCTACCTTATTATAGCACCTATGTAATTGATCCTTATTTTTTTATTAGCGTATAAATGCCTCAAAATTAGCACAATGCATACAAGTATATAATCTATTTTTGTGGATTTCAACATAAAAGATAAAAATCCCTCATAAATACCTTTGAGGTGATTGAAATGTCTTTAAGTATAAAATCAAAATTAAAAGATGTATTAAAAGATCCAAATGGAAAAAAAATTTTAGAAAAGTACTTCAGCGAAGAATTGAAGCACCCTATGCTTAAAATGGCAATGGGCTTAACCCTACAACAAATAGCAGAAAAGGCTGGACCAGGAAGAGCGACGAAGGACTTAATTGAGATTATTGATAAGGAGCTTAGGAGCTTAGACTAATTTGCCTGGCCATAAATAGTTCTAAATTTTTAGTTGGACGGTTGATTCCTTGGTCGGTCATAGGTTGCTGATTTGTAACTCCTTTTAGCCCCTACAAATCTAGCAACCCAGACAGGGGTAATACCAATCGATTTCTCTTGCCTTTCAGGCTAGATAAATTGGGTATTACTCCTAGTTAGACGGGAAAGCTCCGATTACACTTATATGCCAGTACTATTTCTTTGCTTTGGCTTTCCCTTAGTAAATTTTCCAATCGTCCAACTATATGTCTTTTTTAATTTTCAGAATTGTAATTCCACCATTTAAAGACAAAATCTTTCGATCAATTCTCTTATGTTTAAATTCCCTTCGAACCATATTCGCTAATTTATCACCTCTATTGTTTCCGTGTATTACGACTACTTCTGTTATATTGGAACTTAGACTTTTAAAGATTTTTTGCAAGTAGATTTTTGCTTCTATTGCAGTCATTCCATGGAGGTCTACTTCTAATGAATTATCCATCACTTCTATCCTCTACTATTCTGAACCTTTCTACAATTTCCCCTTTATACTCTACCTTTTCCGTCCACATACTTAATGGTCTTACCCATATACCTCTTTCACCATAGAGAGCTTGATACACAATCATCTCCTCCATGGTTTCAGAGTGTTGAGCAATGTAGAGGAGGAGATAATCATTTCCCTTAAAATGTCTATATACTGCATTTGTTTTTAATTCATTCATATTTTCACCTGTTTTATTGTTTTTTAAAAGTGCTCTCTTCTAAGCACTATAGTTTAATATATTGTTACTACATTTGATTTGGCAGAAACTAGACCCAAAAGAAACACCATAATGCTAGAGACTAGGGACAAATGACCAGTGGCTAACAAAGGAAAGTGCTAAAAAGCGCTTTCCTTTGCTTAAAAGCCCCTAGAACTTCCGCCGCCTCCACCGCTACCTCCTCCTCCTGAGCGGCCTCCGCCTCTTCCACCCCCTCTAGATCCTCCTCTACCCATTGACCTAAGGATGGTGTACGTAATGGCCCCTCCTGTAAATTTAAAATCTAAAATAATTAAGGGAAGAATGACTATAAGTGCTAGAATGACCACGAAAGGAGAAGGTCCCTCGCTTTGTTTTTGACTTTGCTCCTCTACAACTACCCCATCTCCAACATATTCTTCTTCATATCCGTATTCCTTGTAAATTTCATTTACGATGACGTGATACCCTTGCAATATCCCCTCATTATAATTCCCTTCAGAATAATAAGGGAGCATATAACGATCTTGAATTCTTCCTGTCTTTCCATCTGTTAAGACACCTTCTAAGCCATATCCAACTTCAATTCGAGACCATCTGCCATCTACATCTAAAAACAACAATATTCCATTGTCTTCTTGTGAATCTCCAATTTCCCATTTTCGAAAGAGATCAATCGTGTATTCCTCTAGAGGCACATCTCCAATTCCTTCTACAGTAACTACTACAACCTGAGCTTTCGTCTTATTTTCGAGAGCATCTCCAATTTCAATGATTTCCTCTTCTGTTTGACTATCAATTACATTTGCATAATCATTTACATAAAAAGCAGGAGTAGGCGAAGGAATTTCATTTGCCAACACTCCTGAAGTCATAAAGACAATTAGGATAAAAAGAAAAGTCCCTAATACCTTAGTAAATCTCTTGTGATTATTCACCAAATAAATCTCCTACATTAGGATTTTCTGTAGCCCCTTCATCTGCTTTAAAATAGTCCACACTGTCAAATCCGAAAATATTCGCAAATATCACTGTTGGAAAACGCTTTACCTTAGTATTATAGCTTTGGGCAACCTGATTGTAATCTCTTCTACTATTGGCAATTCTATTTTCAGTTCCTGCTAATTCATCTTGCAAATTGATAAAATTTGTATTAGCCTTAAGTTCAGGATAGTTTTCAGAGATAGCTAATAGTCGAGATAATGCGCCAGTTAATTCAGCATCTCCTTCAGCCTGTTCCTCTACTGTAGTTGCTCCTGCTAATCTTGCCCTTGCATCGGCAACTGCTGTAAAGACCTCTTCTTCGTGTTCTGCATATTCCTGAACAGTAGCTACTAAATTAGGTATTAGATCATTTCTTCTCTGCAATTGCATATCAATTAGACTTAAGGCATTGTCTACAGTTTCCCTCTGAGTTACTAAACTATTGTAGCTTCCAATGCCACCTAATATCAACACTGCTAGTATAATACCAATTACAATAAATATTTTTCCAGAACTTTTCACAAAAAAACCTCCTTTATTTAGTGGTTTGTTATTTCTTGCACAATCTGAAGCTCTTTGTTATTTTTTCCACTATCTCCATCCACTATTTACCCATATTATATTATATTCCCAATGAAAACGAAAGCATTACAGATTCTTATGAAAAAAAGAGAATAATTGTCAAGTTACGCACATAATCGTTGATTCCATTATTTTTTTCTGTTATTATATATAAACAGATGTTGATAACTTATGTGAATTTTATAAACATATCCACAAATACTTGATAACTTGTGGATATGTTCTTGTACTTCAAAAGGGAAACCTCCCTTTTTTACTTTCTACATCCTGTGAATATCTTTTTATCAACAGGTGTTCACAATAAAGATCATTTATTAAAACACATCTACTTATCTACATAGATATTAACAAGAAGCAGCTTCAGGAGGAATTGTATGTATAAAAGTCTCGACAAATTATGGAATGATACTCTAAAAATTATTAAAGAAGAAATTACCCAGGTGAGCTTTGAAACTTGGATTAAGAGAATAGAACCTATTTCTTACTCTAATAATGTAGTTGTCCTGGGCGTAGAGAATGATTTTACAAAAGGTATTTTAGAAGCTAGATATTCCATCTTAATAGTCAATTCATTAAAGCACGTTACGGGTGAGAATCTTGTTGTCGAGTTTACGATACCGTCTTCTACTCCTATTGTAAATAACGCAGAACAGCCTTCATCAAAGGAGAAACAAGATAAACAGAACCACTTAGGAAATACAAACTTAAACCTTAAATATACTTTTGATACATTTGTCATTGGAGATAGCAATCGCTTTGCACATGCAGCTTCCGTTGCTGTTGCAGAAGCTCCTGCTCAAAGGTACAACCCCTTATTCATTTATGGAGGAGTAGGTCTAGGAAAGACCCACTTAATGCACTCAATTGGCCATTACACTTTAGAACAATCATCTAATAAAAAGGTAGTGTACGTCTCTTGCGAGACTTTTACTAATGAGTTTATAGATTCCATTCAAAATAGGACAAACGTGTCTTTTCGAAATAAATACAGAAATGTTGACGTCTTATTAATTGATGATATTCAATTTTTAACTGGTAAAGAAGGAACTCAAGAGGAGTTTTTTCATACCTTTAACGCTTTGCATGAGGCCAATAAACAGATTGTCATCTCTAGCGATAGGCCCCCTAAAGAAATACCGACTCTAGAAGACCGTCTTCGCTCCCGATTTGAATGGGGACTTATTACAGATATTCAGGCGCCAAACTTAGAGACGAGAATTGCAATCATGAAGAAGAAAGCTACTACAGAAGATATGGATATTCCAAATGATGTATTAAACTTTATCGCCAGCAAAATACAGTCAAATATTCGTGAACTAGAAGGTGCACTAATACGAGTAAACGCATTTTCTAAATTAACAAATCAAGAAATTACTGTTGATTTAGCTAACGAGGCCTTAAAGGACATCATATCAAATAATAAACCAGAAATTATTACTGTAGACTTAATCAAAGAAATCACTGCAAAGTATTTTAACATCGAAGTAGGAGACTTTAACCTAAAAAAGAGGACAAGGGCTATCGCATATCCTAGACAAGTGGCAATGTACTTATCTAGGGAATTAACGGATTTATCTTTACCTAAGATTGGAGAAGAATTTGGTGGCAGGGATCACTCTACAGTCATTCATGCTTATGATAAAATCGCTAAGGAAATCGAATCAAACTTTGATTTTAGAAATCTCATCCAAAGAATAACAAAGGAAATACAAGGCAATACTTAATATTTTATCAACATAAAGGGAAGTTATGCTCTTAAAGTGAGAGTACCTAACTTTAAGAGCCTGTGGACAAATCTTAATAACTTTTCTTTAATATCCTCTTTTATCAACAAGTTATAAACGTGGATAATTTTAAGCTTAAAGGGCTCCTTTAACTTATCAACAAATTCACACCCCCTACTACTATTATTACTAAAATAATTTAAATAATTAATTAATTATACGGAGGCTCTATTTATGAATTTTATTACGAGTAAAGATGCACTGCACCACGCTGTCAATATTGTTCAAAAGGCAGTATCGAATAAAACAACTATGCCTATTCTCGAGGGGATTTTGTTTCGAATTGTGGATAATACTATTTATTTAATGGGTACGGATTTAGAAATTGGTATTAAGACCGTATTACCAGGACAGATTATGAGCAGCGGTAGTGTAGTTATATCTGCGAAATTGATTTCAGAAATCGTAAGAAAATTACCTGATGACGACATTATAATAGAGCTAAATGAAAATTACGTTTTTAATATCAAGTGTCTAAATTCTGAATTCAATATTCAAGGTCAAAGTGGAGAAGACTTTCCAGAATTACCCCAAGTAGACTCTACTCAAGAAATATCTGTTCCTAAAGAATTGTTTAAGGGAATGATTCGAGAGACGATCTTCTCTGTAGCAAAAAATGAGAATATCCCTATACTAACAGGCGAATTAATAGAGCTAGAAAATGGATTTATTAAATTTGTAGCTTTAGATGGATATCGCTTAGCAGTAAGACAAGGCCAAGTCGACAATAATATCAGCTTAAAAGAAGTTGTACCTGAAAGAACATTATCAGAACTTTACAGAATTACTTCATTAAGCAGTGAGGATAGTATTCATATGTCTTATTCTAAAAACCAAATTTTATTTCGGCTAGGACATACATCTATCATTTCAAGGCTTTTAGAAGGCGAATTTATGAATTACAATCAGATTATACCTCAAAATTACACCAGTAAAGTTAAAGTAGATGTTAGAAATTTACTAGCTAGTTGTGAAAGAGCTTCTTTAATGGTCGGCAGTGGAGAAAGTAATTTAATCAAATTAAATTTCTCTAATGATACACTTGAGATTCGATCGAATTCAGAAATAGGAACGGTTTGTGAACAAGTAGATGTAGAGATGGAAGGTGATCCTTTAAAAATTGCATTTAACTCCACTTATCTTATCGATGTACTTAAAGTTATAAGTGATGAAGAAGTATATTTAGAATTTACCACACCTGTAAGCCCATGTGTATTGAGGCCAATTACAGGAGACAACTACACGTACTTAATCTTACCGGTACGATATATGGAACATTAAGATATCAAAAGGTATCTACTCTGTAATCAGGCAAACTCACTAGTGAGTTTGCCTGATTACACCTAGGGCAATATAATAAAAGGAGCGTTCTTGTGGAAATAATAGAAATAAAAACAGAATTCATTAAGTTAGATCAACTTTTGAAGTTTGCTGCAATTGCAGAAAATGGAGGAACTGCTAAGCACATGATACTTGAAGGCATAGTTAAAGTAAATGATGAAGTGTGCTTGCAACGAGGAAAAAAGGTGCGACCAGGTGATGTAGTAGAAGTAGAGGATTTTGAAACATTAAGTGTGGTTGAGGAAAGAGATTAACTTAAGAGGGTCTTAAGTTAATGAAGGGTGCTAGACTCGGTAAAAGGGGAAAAAATGTATTTATCTAATATAAAGCTAAATAATTTTAGAAATTATAGCGCCTTAAATACTGAGCTAAATCCGAATATTAATATTATAATCGGAGACAATGCTCAAGGGAAGACTAGCTTACTAGAAGCAGTTTATGTCTTAGCTAGAGGAAGTTCTTATAAAAATACTATGAGTGAGATCATTTCATGGAACGAAGAATCTAGCTTACTAGAGGGAACCTTTTATAAAAAGTATTATAAAGATCATGTGCGGATTTCCTTAAATAAACCCAATAAAAGCGCAATATATATTAACGACAAAAAGGCAAATAAGAGAAGTGTTCTATGGGAAAAAGTTCAAGTTGTACTTTTCAGCCCTGAAGATTTAAAAATGATTAAAGAAGGTCCAGATTTAAGGCGAAAATTTATTGACAGTGGGTTAAACAATACAAAGCCAAGCTATTCAAACGTGCTTAGAGACTATTCAAGAGCTCTCTATCAGAGAAATAATTTACTAAAATCATTAAGAAGAAGCAACTACGGTAGGGAAACATTAGAAGTGTGGGATAAACAGCTCGTTCATTTAGGGAAAAAGATAATCGTTTCTAGAATTAACTTTTTAAAGAAAATTAATTCTATTACAAAAGAAATTCACTATACCCTAACGAGCAACCAAGAAGAGTTAAAATTATTTTATATCTCCAATATCATTAAAAATGGTGAGGATATAGATCACATTGAACAAGTTTATGAAAAAAAAATTCGCCAAAACTTAGAAAGAGACATTCAAAAGGGATATACTAGCATAGGTCCTCATGTGGATGATATAAGAGTTACTATAAATGACTTTGATGCAAAAACGTATGGCTCTCAGGGGCAGCAAAGGACAGCTGCTCTGTCTTTAAAACTTTCAGAAATCGAATTAATCAAGTCAGAAATCGACGAGAATCCCATCATTTTATTAGATGACGTTATGTCAGAGTTAGATGCAAAAAGACAAGAAAAAATCATTAAATACTTTGAATCCTCTCAAGTATTTATCACTTGTACTGAGATGGACTTCAAAGATTTTCTGGAAAAGTTTAATAAAAAAATATATACTATAGAACGCGGGCAAATAGTAAAAGTGATGTGAGATTTGTTTTATTCAATTAACTATATTATAATTGAGCTTCTATAGAGTGAACAGGAGGGACACACATGGCACAAGAGAATTACGGTGCGGAGCAAATTCAAGTATTAGAAGGCTTAGAAGCTGTTAGAAAAAGACCGGGAATGTATATTGGTAGTACAGGTTCAAAGGGCCTACACCATTTAGTATATGAAGTTGTAGACAATAGCATCGATGAAGCTTTAGCAGGCTATTGTGACAAGATTACAGTTATTATTCACCAAAATAATTCGGTTACGGTTATAGATAATGGTAGGGGAATCCCTACAGGAATGCATCCAAAAATGAAAAAATCAGCAGTAGAAGTAGCCTTAACCATATTACATGCTGGTGGAAAGTTTGGCGGCGGAGGGTACAAGGTTTCAGGAGGTCTTCACGGCGTTGGAATCTCTGTTGTAAATGCACTGTCTGAGCAGTTAGACGTAGAAGTAAAACAAAATGGACAGGTGTATCGACAAACTTATTCAAGAGGAATGGCTACATCTGAATTAGAGGTAGTAGCAACCACTAATCGTACAGGCACGAAAATAACATTTAAACCAGACCATGAGATCTTTGAAGAATTAGTATACGATTATGAGATATTAGAGCATCGCTTAAGAGAAGTGGCCTTTTTAAATAAGGGTATTAAAATAAAATTAGAAGATGAACGGGAAGAAAAACAAACCAACGAATACCACTACGAGGGTGGTCTTATTTCTTTTGTAGAATACTTAAATAGAAATAAAGATCCTTTACACGAAAAGGTTATTAACTTTGAAAAGAAAAAGGATGATATCTTAGTAGATATTTCTATGCAGTACACAGGTGAATACACTGAAAATATATACGCATATGCCAACAATATTAATACTACGGAAGGTGGAACCCACTTAAATGGTTTTAAATCTGCCCTTACTAGGTGTATTAATAATTATGCGAGGCAATACAAGTATTTAAAAGATAGCGATAAAAATTTAAGTGGCGAAGACGTTCGAGAAGGATTAACAGCCATCGTTAGCATAAAACTAACGGACCCTCAATTTGAAGGTCAAACGAAGACGAAGTTAGGAAATACAGAAGTCAAAGGCATTGTAGAAGTTGTTGCAAATGATGCAATTGCATCATTTTTAGAGGAAAATCCTAATGAGGCTAAGCTCATCATTGAAAAAGCACTCACTGCTGCTAGAGCTCGAAATGCTGCTAAAAAAGCTAGAGAATTGACTAGGAGAAAAAGTGTATTAGAAAGCACTGCATTACCTGGAAAATTAGCCGATTGTAGAGAAAAGGATCCTGCCTTATCTGAAATATACATTGTAGAGGGAGATTCAGCAGGTGGTTCTGCAAAACAAGGTAGAGACCCAAGGACACAAGCAATTCTTCCACTAAGAGGAAAAATCTTAAATGTTGAAAAGGCTAGATTAGACCGAATATTAAATACCGATACCATTCGTTCAATGATTACAGCCTTTGGAACGAATATAGGGCCAGAATTTACGATTGAAAGTGCCAGATATCATAAAATTATCATAATGACAGATGCAGATGTAGATGGCGCTCATATTCGAACTCTTTTACTTACCTTCTTATACAGATATATGAGAGGGTTAATTGATTCTGGCTATATTTATATTGCTCAGCCACCTCTCTATAAAGTACAAAAGGGTAAGAGAATAGACTATTGTTATAGCGAGGAAGAACTAGAGAAAATTATGGAAGATATAGGGAGGGATAGTAATGTTTCTCTCCAGAGATATAAGGGTCTAGGAGAGATGAATCCAGAGCAACTTTGGGAAACCACTATGGATCCTTCTACAAGAATTCTATTGCAAGTTACAATAGATGATGCCATAAAAGCAGATGAAATTTTTACCATTTTGATGGGAGATAAAGTTCAACCAAGACGTGAATTTATTGAGAAAAATGCAAAAAAAGTCAAGAACTTGGACATATAGGAGGTGCTTAAATGGATAATATGGACATGGAAAAACACGATAAAGTACTGCCAATAGATATTGAACATGAGATGAAAAAATCTTATATCGATTACGCCATGAGCGTAATAGTAGGGAGAGCACTTCCAGATGTTCGAGATGGTTTAAAACCAGTTCACAGGAGGATTATTTATGCTATGAGCGAACTGGGCTTATCCCCTGAAAAATCATATAGAAAGTGTGCCAGAATTGTCGGAGACGTTTTAGGTAAGTATCACCCTCATGGGGACATTTCTGTTTACGATGCTTTAGTTCGAATGGCCCAGGACTTTAATTATAGGTATTTATTAGTAAATGGCCACGGTAATTTTGGTTCTATAGATGGAGATAGCGCTGCTGCCATGAGATATACAGAGGCTAAGATGGCTAAAATCACTGTAGAGCTTCTTCGTGATATTAACAAAGATACTGTAGATTGGATGCCTAACTTTGATGAGACTCAAAAAGAGCCAATGGTCTTACCTTCTAGATACCCAAATCTATTAGTAAATGGATCATCAGGGATTGCCGTAGGTATGGCAACAAATATTCCTCCTCACAACTTGAATGAAGTAATCAACGCTACAGTACATCTTATGGATTATCCTGATAGCAGTGTTCAAGACTTAGTTCAATATGTAAAGGGTCCTGATTTCCCCACTGGTGGTATTATCTTAGGAAGAGAGGGTATGAATAGTGCCTATACTACTGGTAGAGGTAGAATAAAAATAAGAGCGAAGAGTCAAATAGAAGATATTACTAATACAAGACAGCGAATTGTCATTACAGAAATTCCATATATGGTAAATAAATCTCGATTAGTTGAAAAAATAGCTGATTTAGTAAAAGAAAAACGAGTAGAAGGAATTTCAGATCTTCGTGATGAGACAGATCGAAATGGTATTCGAATTGTCATAGATTTAAAAAGAGACTTTAATGCGGAAATCATCTTAAATCAATTATATAAACACACTCAGTTACAAGACACATTTGGCGTAATTATGTTGGCATTAGTAGATAATCAACCAAGAGTTCTAAACCTAAAGGAAATGTTAGGATATTATATAGACCATCAAAAAGAAGTCATCGTTAGAAGAACTCAATTCGATTTAAAAAAGGCAGAAGATCG
>CAZVEI010000007.1:17189-20794 GCA_964626295.1 uncultured Alkalibaculum sp. | reverse complement strand
TCGTGCGTATATTTGAAAGCCAAAGAAAAGTTTATCTCTAGGTATGACGGTTACTGCATAGTCTAATACTCTTTTAATCCGATTTAATGGTAAAATTGCTTGTGGTGGGCCTTTTCTCTACAATCAAAATCAATAATATGTTAAAATATAGGGTAAGAGAAAAAGTGAGGTATTTGTATGGATAACATTGTTGGATATGTAGATCATATCGTCTTTTATAATGAGAATAACCACTATACGGTAATGGATATGGAGTGTAATGGTGAATTGGTTACCGTAGTAGGGAATTTTCCTGCCTTAAAGAGGGGGGAATATTTGTCTATTAGCGGACAGTGGACGGAACACCCTACTTTTGGCACTCAATTTAAGGCACAAAACTTTGAAATCACTGCTCCTAGTACTACAGAAGGTCTTAAAAGGTATTTGAGCTCAGGTATTATCACTGGCATCGGTGAGAAAAAGGCAAAGCTTCTAATCGAACACTTCGGCGAAGATGTGGTAGACATTATCCGATACAATCCACAAAGACTGACGGAGATTCCTGGAATAGGGGAAAAAACAGCAGAGACCATATCCGAATCCTTTAATGAAAACAGAGAGGTCATGGAGACCATTGTGTACCTTAGCAATTTTGGCATATCCTCTACTTACGCCATGCGAATTTATAAGGTTTACAAAAATAATTCAATTAATATTATAAAAGAAAATCCCTATCAAATCATCTCTGATGTACCAGGAATGGGTTTTAAAACAGCAGATGCTATTGCTATGAGCGTAGGTATCGAGAGAGATTCTACATTTCGCGTTATGGCAGGAGTCAACTATGCTTTAGGGTCTTGTTATAGAGATGGACATGTGTATCTTTCTGAGGATGTGCTCATACAAAAGGCGTCTTCTCTATTAATGGTAGAAAAGGAATTAGTAGAGCATCAAATAGGGGAATTGGTCCTTAAGGGAGAGATTAAACTACAAATCATAGATGAAGAACGAGTATATTATTCTGCGGCACTATTTAAAGCTGAAGAAAATGTGGCAAACACCCTAGTTCGATTAAACAATTATGAATACGAAAAAGAGAGAATAGACATAGACAATGTCATCGGCAAGTTTCAAAAGGAAAATGAAATAGAGATAGATCCTGTGCAGGTAGAGGCTATAAAAGCTGCTGTACAAAACGGTATTATCATCATTACAGGTGGACCAGGAACTGGAAAGACCACTATTATCAATTGTATACTAGATATATTTAAGAGGTTAAACTACGAAGTTGCTCTTGCTGCGCCTACGGGAAGGGCAGCTAAGAGGATGAGCGAATCAACAGGTGAAAAGGCTACCACAATACACCGCTTGTTAGAGTACGGATTTTCATCCGATGAGGCCAGTCAAAGTTTTGAAAAGAATGAGGAAAATCCATTAGAATACGATGTAATCATCATTGACGAGGCTTCTATGATCGATACAGTTCTTATGAATAGCTTGTTGAAGGCAGTAAGCATAGGGACGAGAATTATATTTGTAGGAGACGTCAATCAGCTTCCATCTGTTGGACCTGGAAACGTACTTAAAGATCTAATCGATAGCAAGCTGTTAAGGGTAGTAAAATTGACGAAAATCTTTAGACAAGCTCAGGAGAGCATGATTGTCGTCAACGCCCATAGGATTAACAATGGAGAAATGCCCGTCTTAAATGACAAAGAAAAAGACTTTTTCTTCATTGAAGGCTTTACAGGGGATAAAGTAAAAACAAAGATCGTAAATTTATGTACTAATCGGTTAAAGCAATACAACTTTATGGAAGACGTACAAGTCATTGCCCCTATTAAAAAGGGACCGACTGGTATACTAGAATTAAATAGCGCTTTGCAGGAGAGCGTAAATCCTGCAAATAAGATAAAAAAAGAAAAGGCCGTAGGCTCAGTCACCTTCCGAGAGGGCGACAAGATTATGCAGATTAAAAACAACTATCAAAAAGAGTGGGATTTAATAGAAGGTGGAGAATCAGGAAAAGGCATTTTCAATGGGGACATGGGCATTATTGAAAAGATCTACCTAGAAAACAAAAAACTAGTGGCTATTTTTGATCACGACAAGAGGGTAGTGTACGACTTTGAGGAATTAGATGAGATCATGCACGCTTATGCCATTACTGTTCACAAAAGTCAGGGCAGTGAATTTCCTGTAGTCATTATGCCTATATTTAAAGGGCCTTCTATTTTGTTAAATAGAAATTTATTTTACACGGCCATAACTAGAGCAAAAGCTTTAGTAATTCTAGTAGGTAATATTCAGTATTTGCCTCCTATGATTCAAAATACTAATAGCGTGAAGCGAAATACAGGGCTGCGCCAAAGAATAGAAAGTAGTCCCTTTTTAGAGATAGAACATGTGGATTCATAAGTTATTAGATCTTATATTTATTCCAAATGGAAGATGTCCTATTTGTTTGCGGGTAATCTTCTTTTCAGACGACTTTATTTGTTCCTCTTGCGAGGAAAAGCTAGAAGTTGTCAGGGGCAAAAGATGTAAAAAGTGTGGCAAAGAGATTGAACAACAAATGAACTACTGCAGTGATTGTATTGGAAATGAGTATCATTACGAAAATGGATATTGTCTATACAATTATGAAGGTTCTATAAGAAAGATCATCCACGATATTAAGTTTGCAAACTGCCCAGACCTAGCTGCATATATGGGCAAAAAGCTTGGTTTATCTTTGCAAGCTTGTCTATGGATTGGTGAAATAGATATGCTTATTCCAGTACCTCTACACGAAAACAGAATAAAAGTCAGAGGCTACAATCAAAGTGAAAAAATTTCCTGGGGAATAATGCAATCTTTTGTCGATGCGGATAAATTTACAAAAATTACTTTAGAGATAAAATGTTTTGTGCGAAAAAGAGATACGCCTCATCAACTAGAATTAAAAAGAGAAGAGCGCATAGAAAACGTAAAAAAGGCATTTGCTGTAACAGATTATGAAAAGATAAGAGGAAAAGTAGTTCTCTTGATAGATGACGTATACACCACAGGAGCCACCATAGAAGCCTGCAGCGAAACTCTTATAAAAGGGGGAGCAAGGAAGGTGTATTTTGCAACATTAGCGGGCACGAGGAAGAACTTGTAAGCTGAAAAAGCAGCTACTAGCGGCTAGCAATCAGCCGTCGGGTTTGGGTATTCCTTTTAGGTTAAATAATATGCCTTCGGCACACAAAAAAGCCTGTAAAAATGGTCTACAAAAAAGACCTAAGCGACTACTTAAGTCATCCTTGAGCGAAGCGAAGGATCTTTGCCCTAAAGAGTCGCGACCCTAATCACAATCTGCCTTTCGAGGAGATTGATTGTACTGACCACCTTACCACCTGATCCTTCGCTAAGCGAAGGATCTAAAACTCTCCCAACCTCTTTACTTCCGTATCCAAACCAACGCCAAATCTTTCGTATACAGTCGCCTGTACATGACGGATTAAATTGATAATATCGCTAGCAGTAGCGCCACCTTTATTGATGATAAAGCCACAATGCTTTTCAGAAACTTGTGCGCCGCCTATAGAGTAGCCTTTAAGTCCACAGTCTTGTATTAACTTCCCAGCAAAGTGACCTTCAGG
>CAZVEI010000007.1:14744-17179 GCA_964626295.1 uncultured Alkalibaculum sp. | reverse complement strand
GTTATAATTTATAACAAATCCGCTGTGAAGATCTGATACCATCGCTCCACCGTGTTTAAATCCCTTTAAGCCTGCATCCTCTATTAGCTTTGCTGCAAAGCCATTCTCAGGTCTTTTAAAAGTGCTTCCTGCGCTAGGCCATTCTAATGGTTGTTTATCCTTTCTCTTGTGATCTAATTCATCTATTTTTTCTTTGATATCTTCATAAGGTGCTTTTTTAAGCTGCAGTTTTGCAGATAATACAATTAGGTCCTTTTTTTGTATAGCACTAGTGCGATAAGCTAGTGCTAAATTGCCATTGACGATTTCAGAGATGTTTCCCTGCCTGTCAACTACATGAGCACTAACAAGTACGTCCTTCATTTCGCCGCCATATGCGCCAGCGTTCATGGTTACTGCTCCACCTAGTGTACCAGGTATTCCTGATGCAAATTCAAATCCGCCCAAATTATGCGTTAAGGCTACTTTCGCCAATTTACTCAGCAAAATACCAGATTTAGCGGTGATGATCTCTTCATCTACAGAAAAATCATTATAATTGTTGTACAACTTAATTACGACACCAGAAAAGCCTTTATCAGACACCAATAAATTAGAGCCATTGCCCATTATATAAAAGGGCACCTGTACCTTAGTTAAAACTTTTAAAACATTTGTAATCTCCGCTTCCGTTTTTGGAAGAATCATAAGGTCAACAGGGCCACCTACTTTAAAGGAAGTGTGGTTTTTCATTGGTTCATCTATTAATAAGGAATCTTTATCCATAAAGTCTTCTAATTTTGAAAGAATATATTTAATCATGTTTGCCTCCAATGCAAGGGAAGAATAATTTATTATCTAATTCACTATTATACAAATTAATACAAATTTTATCAAGCTCACCTTTTATTTGTGAATGATATATTTACATTATTTTGAATATTGTATAAAGTTTCTGTAACAGGTTGATTGTCTTTAAACATCTTTTGAAGTTCTTGATTGATCGTGCTGTAAACTTGGCTTCGGTCAAGGTAAAAGGGCAGTACTTCAAGGAACGTAGAGTCATTTAAGGTTTTTAAATGGGTGTGGATTTCAAAATTATAATCATAACCTTCGCAAGAAGGAAGTCTTCCAATACTTTCTAAACTCGTCTGAGATTCTTCTGATAATAAAAATTTCATAAAATCATAAACTGCTTCTTTTTTCCCCTCATTATTTATGTCCATAATAGCGTATGCGCCTACATCTTCGGTAAAGTAAACAGGTACTTGTGATTGGCCTTTTGGGTATTGTAGGATTTCAAATTCAAAACCTCTATTTTGATCGTTTCTTCGTATTAGTCCATTTACATCTGTTAAGCTTCCTGCTAGTACGGCAGTTTTGCCATTATAAAAATCTGTTGTAGCTTGGGCCTTGCTTCTATTTCCGTAATCATCGTGTAGAGTAGATAAGTTCTGGCTAATTCCTTTTAATTTTTCTAAGCCCGTTACTACTTTATCGCTATAAAAATTTACTTGACCTCCTTCATCTGTAGAAAAGATGCTGCCTCCATCACTAAAAAAAAATGGCATTACCGAGTTTGTCTCTTCACCTATATAAAAATCAAAGGGAGCCACTTGATCAGAGGTTTCCTTTTCTTCAATTTCCTTTAAAAAAGAAAGAAAGGAGTCGTAACTCATGTCCTTTGGCAATTTTATTCCTATAGAGTCAATAAGTTCTTTATTTATTATTAACACATTGGTGGAATAGTACACGGGAACGCCCCAAATTTTCTCGTCTTTATACACAGTAGAAATCAACGAGTCCTTTATACTGATTAACTGATCATCTTCATCTAATAAACTCACAGGCATTACATGGTCTAGGGGGAGTACCTCATTTTCAATAAAAAGGGGCATAATATCAGGATAATCGTTACTTAAAGCTGTCTTAAAAGCGATCTCCTTGTTATCGTCATAATGGAGTTCTCGAAGTTCGATGTGGACATTAGCGTTAAGCTTTTGATACTCGTCAATTCTACCTTTGATCCACCCAAACTCACTGCCATTTATAGTAAGGCGAGGAATATCCCACATGGTAATAACACCAGACCACTCAACCTTATCATCTCCAACTAAGTATTTATTTGTAAATGCATTATTTAAATAGTACGGGGCGGAAAGAATATACGCAACTATTAAGATGTATGAAACCACTCGAAAAATTTTCTTAAACATAGCGACCTCCTTGCTCTATATTAATTTATTCAGTAAGGAATTAAATTAGAACGATAGGGGTCTAAACCACTTTAAAACTAAATGTAATATTATGAACTTTGAGGTAAATATTATATAATAGAATAATAATTGAGATAGAGGTTGATAAAATGAAGTTAACTGGAGATTTACACACTCATACTACTTATAGTCATGGCAAGGCCACAATTGAAGAAAATATAAAGAAGGCCTTAGAGAAAG
>CAZVEI010000007.1:0-14734 GCA_964626295.1 uncultured Alkalibaculum sp. | reverse complement strand
ATCACGGGAGTGGTCATTTTCTATACGGGGTAAAGAGAGCTCATTGGGTTGAAATGAGAAACATCGTAAATGATCTAAGAAAAAAATACCCTGATATTGAAATTCTCTTAGGTGTGGAAGCGAATATTGTAGGATTAAATGGAGACATAGACGTCAGAGATGATGAAATACAGCTCTACGATGTCATATACGTAGGATATCATTATGGCATTATCCCCCATAGCATAGGAGACTTTTTTAATTTTTATTTGCTAAATGGTTTGGCAAAGGTATTTCCTGGGTTAAAGAGAAAGGCCACACAAGTAAACACAGACGCAATGATTAAGGCCATGGATCGTCATCCAATCTTTATGATTACTCATCCAGGAGCAAAAGTTCCAGTTGACATTGACAAAATAGCAAAAAAAGCAGGGGAGAAGAATATTGTGCTGGAAATCAATGCTCATCATGGCCATTTGACAAGAGAAGAAATTAAAATTGCACAAAAATACGATGTAAAGTTTGCAGTTAACAGTGACTCTCATGATTTAGATAGCATCGGAAGGGTTGATAAAGGCTTAGAAGCTGTAGAATATGCATCAATACCTATTGAAAATATTATTAATGTAAGGGAGGAATGAATATGCGTTTGGCAATCATCACCGGCCTATCGGGTGCGGGCAGAAGTAATACCCTTAAAGCTTTTGAAGACTGGGGATATTTTTGTGTAGACAATTTACCCCCAGAACTGATTCCTACAATTGCTGAGTTATGCGGCCGTTCTGATACAAATATCGATAAAGTAGCACTCGTTGTAGATAGCCGAGGGGGCGTTTTCTTTGATGAATTAGAAAATGTATTAGAGCAGATGAGAGACCGAAAGTTTGAATTTGAGCTGTTGTTTTTAGATGCTTCTGATGAAGTTTTAATACAGAGATTCAAAGCAACTAGAAGAAAACATCCCTTAGCTTCAGAAGACCGGACTCTTGTGGGCCTTTCTTTAGAAAGAGAAAAGCTTGCAGAAATCAAGAAAAAAGCAGATTATATTTTAGATACTTCAAATTTAAACGTAAAAGAATTAAAGGCGGAACTAGGAAAGATCTTTGCGAAAGAAAATGAGCGTAGAGGCCTTCTCATCAATGTAGTTTCCTTCGGATTTAAACATGGAATACCACTCGATGCAGATTTGGTTTTTGATGTTCGTTTTTTGCCGAATCCCTTTTATGTAGAAGACCTCAGAAAATCAACAGGAAACGATAAAGAGGTACAGGATTATGTATTAAAATACAAGGTAACTCAAACATTTATTGATAAAACCTTTGACTTATTAAAATTCTTAATTCCCTATTATGTAGAAGAAGGCAAGACTCAGTTAATCATTGCCATTGGTTGTACTGGTGGTCAGCATCGTTCTGTAACCATAGCAAATGTATTAACAGGACTGCTAAAAGAGGAAGGTCATTGGGCAATTTTAGACCACAGGGATGCATACAAACATTTAGGAGAGAATTAAATGAATCAATATAGCCAACCCAAAATTGTTATTTTAGGAGGGGGAACAGGAGTATCTGTTCTACTTCGAGGGATAAAGCAATACACAGAGAACATTACAGCTATTGTAACAGTAGCAGATGATGGAGGCGGATCTGGAGTCTTAAGAGGAGATTTAGGCATGCTTCCTCCAGGAGATATTAGAAGTTGTATTTTAGCTTTAGCAGACGATGAATCTATTATGCAAAAGTTATTAAATCACAGGTTTACAGAAGGAAGGCTTAGTGGCCAAAGCTTTGGGAATTTATTTATTGCAGCTATGGACGCTATTAGCGATAATTTTGTGGAAGCTATAAAAAATGTCAGCGATGTTATGGCAGTAAAAGGTACTGTTTTGCCTGTAACCCTCGAGGACATTACACTTACCGCAGAGTTAGTAAATGGTGAAATCGTAAATGGGGAATCTGCCATACCAGAAACTGTGAAAAAAGTGGGTAGCAAAATTAAAACCGTAAAGATGAACCCTGATAAGGTCTGTGCACTACCTTATTGCCTAGAAGCTATTGAAGAAGCAGATATTATCATTTTAGGTCCTGGAAGTCTATATACTTCTATTATTCCTGATCTATTAGTAGAAGATATTGAAGAGGCATTATGTAAGGCAAAAGCTAAGAAATACTACATATCAAATATTATGACACAGCCAGGAGAAACTCAAGGCTATGATTTATATGATCATGTAGAAGCTCTACAAGCTCACTTAAAACAAGGCAAGAGTATTATAGACTATATTGTTGCTAATACGGGAAGGGTAGAAAAATGTTTTTTAGAGCCATATCAAGAACAGGATTCAGATATGGTAAAAGTAGACTTGTCTCGATTTACAGATTGTCTCTGTGAATTTATACTAGGTGATTTTGTAGAAGTAAAGAATGGTTATATACGCCATGATGCAAGAAAAATTGTAGAAATGATTTTAGATCAATACGAAAAAGATAGCGTAAATTAGAAATAAAAAAGAGGGATAAAAGATATGAGTTTTTCATCTGAAACGAAAAATGAAATATGTACTATTGAAATACAAGATTCTGTGATAGCCTTAGCAGAATTATCGGGCTTATTTCATATGTGCGGCTCCATTAATTTTCAAGGAAATAATAAACTCAGCTTTTATATCCGCACAGAAAATGCTGCCATTGCTAGGAGAGCTTTTAAGATATTAAAATCCAACTACAAGGTAGATGCAAGAGTTGCAGTATCTAAAAATAAACAATTTAAAAACCGGAATATTTACTCTGTAATTGTACCTCATCAGGAAGGAGCCCTGCAAATCCTCTTAGATTTATATATACTAAAGAGGCATGATGGGTTGATAAGTTTAGATTTTACGATACCTGAAAAGTTTAAAAAGACTTCAGAGTGTAGAAGGGCTACAATCCGAGGCGCCTTTTTAGGAGGGGGATCTTTATCTAATCCAGATAAAGGATACCACCTTGAGTTTACTTGTCATAATAGCGAATACGCAAGGCAATTGATGAATTTAATTAATGGATTTGGCTTAAAGTCAAAGTATATACAAAGAAAAAATAATTATATTGTCTACGTTAAAGAGGCTGAGCAAATCATTACGATACTCAATATTATTGGGGCTCATCAAACCCTTCTAAATATAGAAAATATCCGCATTATGAAAGAAATGCGAAATAATGTAAACCGTCTAGTAAACTGTGAGACGGCCAATGTAAGTAAAACAGTAGAAGCAGCTTACAGGCAAATTGAAGCGATAGAGTGTATAAGAGATGCGGTAGGTTTGCAAAAGCTTCCTCAGAAGCTAAGGGAAGTAGCGGAACTCAGGTTAAATTATAAGGAAGCGTCCTTAAAGGAGCTAGGAGAACTATTAGATCCTCCTGTAGGAAAGTCCGGAGTAAATCACCGACTAAAGAAGATTGAAGAGTTAGCTAGATTACATGGGCATGAACAAGAAAATTAAGCATTAAGGTTTTCCGTTCTGACTATTAAACTAAAACTAAGAGACTGATGTGAATAATCAAAAGAACCGAACTTGATAACGATTGACATGAGATTTATCTCAATAGAAAAAATAATTTATGTTATAATATTCGAACTAGCATATTGCTCGTGGTAAAGCGCTAGACGCCTAGAAAGGGATTTTAGGATGGAGAATTTTACACATCTACATGTACATACAGAATACAGTTTACTAGATGGTTTTTGCCGTATAGAAGACCTGGTCAAACAAGCTAAAAAGTTAGGTATGGAGAGTTTGGCTATTACAGATCATGGAGTCATGTTTGGCGTTGTAGATTTCTACAAACAATGTGTCAAAGAAGGAATAAAACCTATAATAGGATGTGAAGTCTATACAGCACCTAGAACCTTACACGATAAGAATTCAAAACAAGACTCCAATCCTGGTCATCTCGTGCTATTAGCTAAAAACCAACAAGGATATAAGAATCTAATGAAAACCGTCTCTACTGGGTTTGTAGAGGGTTTTTATTATAAACCGAGAATTGATATAGATTATTTAAGAGAACATAAGGATGGAATTATTGCTTTGAGCGCTTGTCTTGCAGGAGATATTCCTAGAGCAATTATGGCAAATAATCTAGAAAAGGCAAAGAGTCTCATTCAGGAATATAAGGATATATTTGGGGAGGACTATTATTTAGAAGTCCAAGACCATGGAATTCCAGAACAAATAAAAGTAAAACAAGGATTAGCTCTTTTGTCTCGGGAGATGAAGGTGCCTTTAATCGCTACAAATGACGTTCACTACGTAAAAAGAGAAGATACGAAAAATCACGATATTTTGTTGTGTATCCAAACGGCAACCAGTGTTTCGGATAGCAACCGAATGAAATTTTCAAGTGATGAGTTTTATTTAAAATCTCGAGATGAAATGTTGGATTTGTTTTACGATATGCCAGAAGCCGTAGGCAATAGCACTATTATTGCTGAAAAGTGCAATGTAGAATTAGATTTTAATACAACGCACTTGCCTAAATTTCAGCTTCCACCAGGAGAAGAAGACCCTAAGAAATACTTAAGTGATCTTTGTTATAAAGGTTTAACTAAAAAGTATGATGGGGTCACAGAGGAACTGACTAGCCGCATGGAATATGAGTTGTCTGTTATCGACTCTATGGGCTATAATGATTATTTTCTTATCGTTTGGGATTTTATTAAATACGCAAAGGACCATCAGATCATGGTTGGACCAGGGCGAGGTAGTGCGGCAGGAAGCATTGTAGCTTACTCTTTAGACATTACCACAATAGACCCTATTAAATACGACTTGCTCTTTGAGCGCTTTTTAAATCCAGACCGAGTGACCATGCCTGATATTGACGTAGATTTTTGTTATGAAAGGCGACAAGAGGTCATTGATTATGTCATTGAAAAGTATGGACATGATCACGTAGCTCAGATCATTACCTTTGGAACCATGGCTGCAAGGCAGTCCATTCGAGATGTAGGAAGGTCTTTAGACATTGCCTATGGAAAGGTGGACAAAGTTGCAAAGGAAATCCCTATGGAAATAGGGATGAATATTGAAAAAGCAATCAAGAACAATCCTAATCTTATTAAGATGATGGAAGAAGATGAAGAGGTTGAAAATCTAATAGACATTGCAAAGTCCTTAGAAGGCCTTTCAAGACATGCGTCTACCCATGCAGCGGGAGTTGTAATCTCTAATAAACCTTTAGTAGAATACGTGCCTTTATATAGAAATAATGAAGTCATCTCTACTCAGTACACTATGACTTTGTTAGAAGAACTAGGGCTACTTAAAATGGACTTTTTAGGTCTAAGAACGTTGACTGTTATTCGAGATGCTTTAGAAAATATTCAAAATAATAAAAACATAGAGATTAACCTTAATAATCTAGAATTTGACGATAAAAGCGTATACGAACTCATATCTAGCGGTCATACTCTTGGAATCTTTCAACTAGAAAGTCCAGGAATGCAAAAGTTCATGACCAATTTAAAGCCCGATTCCTTTGAGGATATTATTGCGGGGATTTCCCTATACAGACCAGGTCCAATGGATTCCATCCCTACTTACATTAAAAACAAAAAGAACCCTGAAAACATACAGTACATTCATCCCATACTAGAATCTACTTTAAAGGTTACCTATGGGTGTATGGTATACCAAGAACAGGTTATGAAGATTGTAAGAGATGTAGCTGGATATTCTATGGCTCGTAGCGATTTGGTTCGTAGAGTGATGTCCAAGAAAAAGATGGACGTTATGGAAGCAGAAAGACAGGTTTTCATATATGGAGAATTAGACCAGTCTGGAAATATTGTTGTAGAAGGTGCCCTTAGGCGAGGAGTAAGTGAAAATCAGGCAAATAAAATTTACGATCAAATGATTGACTTTGCCAACTACGCTTTTAACAAATCTCATGCAGCAGCTTATGCTGTAATTGCTTATCAAACAGCTTGGCTTAAAAAATATTATCCAGTAGAATTTATGGCAGCTCTTCTGACAAGTGTTATGGGTAATGATAAAAAAGTGGCTCAGTACATTATGAATTGCAAAAATATGTCTATTAATGTGCTTCCGCCTGATGTGAATGAAAGCCATGAAAAGTTTACAGTCGTTGGAGACAATATTCGCTTTGGTTTAGCCGCGGTGAAAAATGTTGGAGAAAATGCAGTACAGACCATTATTGCAAGGCGAGAAGAGGAACCCTATACTTCCTTTACGGATTTTTGCAAGAGAAATGATAGTAAAGTGTTAAATAAACGGGCTGTAGAGAGCTTGATTAAGTGTGGAGCGTATGATTCATTAAAAGTGTACCGCTCACAACTTATGAATGTATACGAAAGAATTATTGACAATATAAATGAAGACAAAAAACACAAGATAGAAGGTCAAATATCTTTGTTTCAAAATATGCAGGACAGCAGTATTTTGAAGGAGAGTCTGCCTGATATAGGCGAATTTGAAGAAGATATGAAATTAACAATGGAAAAGGAAATGCTAGGCCTGTACATAACAGGGCATCCTTTAAAAAAATACGAAAAGATCCTTGTTGACAAAATATCTTTAGACAGCAGTATGATCGATAATCAAGAAGAGCTAAAAGAGATTGGCATTAAAGATGGAAGTATCGTTACAGTGGGTGGCATTATTACACAGAAAAAAAATCTGTTGACGAAAAAAAATACGATGATGTGTTTCTTGACTTTAGAAGATTTGTATGGAAGTATAGATATAGTAGTATTTCCTAATATTTATAAAAAATATGATCGACTTGCTAATGTAGACAATACTGTTCTCATAAAGGGAAGAATTAATATTAATGAAGAGCAAGCTTCAAGCGTTATTTGCGAAAGTATTACAGAATTGTCAAAATTTAATGATAATAAGAGCATCAATGGCAAAAATAGCTTAGAGATTCAAATTCCTGAGATGACGAATTTTATGATAGATAAAGTAAAAAGTATTTTACTTCGATATCCTGGAAATGCACCTGTTATTTTATACATTCAAAATATAAATAAAAAATTTAAATCAAACAAAAACTTGTGGGTAAATATAAACCAGAAGCTTTTAGATGAGCTTTCTGCAATGTTTGGTGATTGTAATATAAAAGTCTATTGAGAAAATGAGGAGATGCGAAGATGAAGAGAATTGGAGTATTGACTAGCGGTGGAGACGCACCAGGCATGAATGCTGCTATTCGGGCGATTGTTCGAACTGCAATATACAATAAAGTTGAAGTTTTTGGAATACGAAGAGGTTATCAAGGTTTATTAGAGCAAGATATTGAACCTTTAAATATTTATTCTGTAGCAGATATCATCCAAAAAGGTGGAACCATTCTAAGATCATCTAGATCAGAATATTTTAAGGCAGAAGCTGGTCAAAAGAAAGCCGCTAAAGTGCTAAAGGATTTTGAAATTGAAGGACTTATTGTTATAGGTGGAGATGGCTCTTTTAGAGGAGGACAAATGCTAAGCAGACAAGATGTAAAGACCATTTGTATTCCTGGCACTATAGACAATGACATTGGATGTACAGATTACTCTATAGGATTTGACACTGCCTTAAATACAGCTATAGATGCTATAAGCAAAATTCGAGACACTACAAGTTCTCACAACAGAGTAAATGTAGTGGAAGTTATGGGTAGAGATTGTGGGGATATTGCTTTGTTCTCAGGTTTAGCAGGTGGAGCAGAGTCTATTATTGTTCCTGAAAAAGAGTACGACTTAGATGATATTTGCGACAAACTTTTAAGAGGAAAAGATAGAGGGAAATTGCACAGCATAATTGTTTTAGCAGAAGGAGCTGGAGATTTTAACGAAATCTGTAAGGGAATCGAGCAGCGTACAGGCGTTGTTACGAGAGGAACTACATTAGGTTATATTCAAAGAGGTGGAAGCCCTACTTCTTTTGATCGAATTCTAGCCAGCAGAATGGGAAAGATGGCTGTAGATTTACTGATACAAGGCGCAGACTCTAGGGTAATGTGTATTCGTGGACATAAATACATTGATATGGATATTAACGAAGCTCTTAAAATGAAAAAAGAATTTGATCTTGACGCATTTGAAATTGCAGATATTCTATCTATTTAGGAGGAAAAAATGAAGAAAACGAAAATTGTATGTACTATAGGGCCTGCTAGTGAATCAGAAGAAGTATTAACGCAGTTAATTGAAAAAGGTATGAACGTGGCGAGAATCAACTTCTCTCATGGTGTTCATGAAGAACACAAGAAAAAAATTGATACGATTAAGAGGGTTCGCAAGAAATTAAACCTTCCAATTGCTATAATGCTTGATACGAAAGGTCCAGAAGTGCGAATTAAGCAATTTGAAAATGGCGGTATTAACCTTGAAAAAGGTGACGAGTTTACGTTGACTACTGAGGATGTACGAGGAAATGACAAAAAAGTAACTGTAACCTACGATAAATTAACAGAAGAAGTAAAAATAGGGGATTTTATCTTAGCTGATGACGGACTCATTAATTTTAGTGTTAAAGAGATTAATGGGCCTAACATTTTATGCGAAGTATTAAATGGGGGAGAATTAAAAAATAATAAAAGTTTAAATTTCCCAGATACAAACATCAATTTACCTGCTATTACGAAAAAAGATATAGATGACCTAATATTTGGTATTCAAGAGGGCATCGACTTTATTGCAGCCTCTTTCATCCGAAAGACAGAGGATGTTCTAGCTATTCGAAAGGTTCTAGAAGAAAACAATGGCGAAAATATAAAGATTATCTCTAAAATCGAAAATAGAGAAGGCGTAAACAATATTGATGCTATTTTGGATATGTCCGATGGAATCATGGTGGCTAGAGGGGATTTAGGTGTTGAAATCTCAGCTGAAGAAGTACCTCTAGTTCAAAAAGACATCATTAAAAAATGTAATAAACTTGGAAAGCCAGTTATTACAGCTACCCAAATGTTGGACTCTATGATTAGAAACCCAAGACCTACAAGGGCAGAAGTAACAGATGTTGCCAATGCAATCTTTGATGGAACAGATGCTATTATGCTATCTGGAGAGACTGCAGCTGGAAAATACGCTATAGAAGCTGTTGAAACCATGGCCCGAATTGCCATAACTATGGAACAATCTTCAGAATACCAGAGGTTAATGAAACACAACTTTTCTGGTGAAATATCTGTAGCAAATGTAGTAAGCCATGCTGCAAGTTCTTCAGCAGAACAATTAAACGCTTCAGCCATTATAGCGATTACAAAATCAGGCCATACAGCCCGAATGATTTCTAAGTTTAGACCTTCAGCGCCTATTGTGGCAATAGCTGATGATGAGAAAATTGTAAGAACGATGTCTTTAGTATGGGGTGTTAACTGTATAGAAGGTGAGATTAGAGATATGGATTCTCTTTTCAAAAACTCTATAGATACAATTGTCGAAAAAGGAATATTAAAAAATGGGGACTTAGTAGTCATCATTGCAGGCGTGCCTGTTGGCGTAAAAGGTACTACAAATATGCTTAAGATTCAAACCATTGGTGAAGTACTTATAAAGGGCATGGGAATAGGGAAACAACCTGTAACTGGTGTAGCTCGATTAATTGATAGAAAAGGAAATCCTGACTTTAAAAGAGGAGACATTGCAATATGTTACGGAGTAGATGAAGACAATATCTCTTATATTAGAGACGCTGCAGGAGTGATTACCGAGGAAGGAGGCTTGACCTCACAAGGTGCAATTGCGGCATTACAATTTGGCATTCCAATTATCGTAGGCGTAGAAGATGCAATGCAAAGTATAGAAGAAGGAAAAACGATCACTTTGGATCCTCAAAGAGGACTTGTTTATAATGGGAAAGCAACGATAATGTAAGGATTGGTTCGTTGGTCGGTTGGATAGGATCATCTATACAAAAAGTCCAGACTACTTAGGTAGCCTGGATTTTTTTATTTAGTAAGTCATTTTATTTTCTCAAATTCGAAAAATCAATCGCGTATATTCGGTGTTTTAGTACTTCGTTGGCGCTGTCTTCACTTTCTTTTAAGTAGAGTACAGAAAAGTAGATGGTCTCCATGTTTGGTGAAAAGGCGATTCTATCACCGGCTATTTTTAGATTAGAGGCTAGTTGCATGGGTTTGCTTCCATCAGCACTCATAATCCATAGGTTTTGATTATGAGAGGACTCGTCAACTTTTTCTCTATAAATAATTTGGTTTTCATCCGGTGTAAGATAGAACATGGACATAGGACCTTTGTACACAACTTGCCTATTGTAATTCAGATCCATATGCATTAAAATTGTCTGATTTTTCTCTGCAACGCTGTACAAAACAGATTGATCTTTTTTAGAAAGAGTAAAGTTTGTTACATTGCTTTGCATTAGTACAGGTTCTACCTCTTTTTCGTCTAATGTTACATAATACAAATCCATAGCATTTGTCGTTGGATTCATAGCTAAAAAGAAGGCTAATTTGTAATCATCAAAAAAGTCAATCTTATAGATGTTTAGCTTTTTTGTCAGAGTATAAGTCTCTCTAGGAATTTGCTTTCGCACAATATTGTTCGTCTTTATTAGGTGAATCTGGCCTTTCGAATTGCCATAGATTAAAAGATGATCGTCTACTAAAGAAAACTTAGGAGACACGCTTTCTTCCGTAAGGGAAATGTTTTTCGTCTGTCTTCCTTCGTAATCTGTCCAATTTAATGTGTAAGAATCAGGTGCAATTTTGCCATCTGTATCCTTGTTATACTCTACATAAATCATTCCCTTGTTTTTTTCATCAAAAACAGCATTGCTTTGCTCTTTTGATGAGAGAAGGATCTGCTTTTGTTGTTTGTTTTCAATATTATAGGTGTATAGATTATAATAATTGTTTGTGGTCTCTACATTTGCATTTATAGAGTTTGTAGGAATACCCATGAGCAATAATTCGCCATCATCTGATATATCATAAACCATACCTTGGGTTAAATTATCATCAATTTTTTTTATTAGTACTTGATCTCTCTCATCTGCTATGCCTTGATTTAAAGTTTGATTTTCACTTAAGCCCGTTGAATTATCTAACACAACAGGATTATCTTCTTTTAGAAAAAACGGAGAACATCCTGTAAAAATCACAGAAATTAAGAGGACGATGAATAACTTTTTCTTAGCCACTTTCTCATCTCCTTTTTTAAGGTAATTTACAAGTTCTAATTGTATATGGTATGTATCATTAAAGTAGAGACTATAGTGTAACAAACTTGTAAATTAATTTTTTTCCTGTAATAATTTCACAACTACCATGGTACCTTCTCCTGCTTTGCTTTCAATACTAACTTGACCATTGTGACTTTTAACAATGCTTTTTACGATGGATAATCCTAGCCCTGTGCCACCAATTTGGCGAGAACGATCTTCTTCTACCCTGTAAAAAGCATCAAAAATTCGATTTAGATTTTCTTCAGGAATACCAGGACCATAGTCCCTAATAGATACTTCTACATAGTCATCATAATTTATGGCTACAACATTTATAATGTCACCAGGATTAGAATATTTTATAGCATTGTCTAATACATTGATGAAGACTTGCTTTAATCGATCATAATCTCCTCGTACAGTAGGCAGTTCTAACCGATTATAATCGATGTCTACATTATACTTTTGGCTTTTAATCTTCATTTGGCCGATAACATCTTCTAAAAGAGCGTTGATGTCTACACTAGTTAATATTAATTTAAAATCAGCTCGCTCGTATTTTGAGAGAGAAAGTAAATCATTTACTAGACGAAGTAGTCTTTGTCCTTCGCTATTTATTGTGTTAAGGCTTTTAGAAAGAAGTTCAGGATTATCCGTACCCCTTCTAGTGAGTAAATCCGTATAACCGATAATAGTTGTAAGGGGGGTTCTTAGTTCATGAGACACATTAGAGATAAAGTTTTTTTGTTCGCTTTCTAAAGCATGTATTTTTGTAATATCCCGTATGACCACTAATACGCCAATACTTTTATCATTGTTCATAATTAAAGTAGAATAAGAATAAAGGTGTTTATTTTCATAATCTAACTCTTGAATATATTCGCTTTTTCCATCTAAAACTTCTTTTACCATTTGTTTTATAAAGGGAATTTGACTAAAAACTTCACTAGTAACAGGATCTTGTCCTAAATCGAGAATTTCTCTAGCTTTATTGTTGACCATTAGAATGCTATCTTTTAACCCTACGGCAAAAATTCCATCGTCAATAGAGGAAATAATAGAAGATAGTTTTTGCTTTTCGTCTTCAATTTTCGTAATTTTATCTGCAATATCAAAGATCATTTGATTGAAGTTATGGGTGAGCTCTCCAATTTCGTCATCTATCTCATACTTTATGATTTCACTGTAATTACCTTGAGAAACTTTCTTTGTAGATTCTACTAATAGCTGAATAGGTTTTAGTAAGGAATGTGTTATAGATCGACTTAAAATATACGAAAGGAATAAGCTTATACTACTAGTTATAACGAATAATCTTATAGTATGGTCTATAATAGTATCCATTAGCTCGAGAGAGTAAATAAAGGTAATTACACCTACAACGGTATTGTCTACGTAAATAGGTGTTGATAGAAAAATTCGGCTAATATCGTCAACTCTTTTATAGACGGATAGGGATTTCCTATTTGGTAGAGTCAGTGCTCTCTCCACCTCTTCATTTACATCTTCATCAATAGGAGTTTCTACATTGGCCGAATCTGTAATAAAATTGCCTTTGGCATCATGCAAAAGAACACGAGTGTAGTTTATGTGAGAGAGGTTTTCAGCAATAGACAAGCTCTTACTTTTGAGTATGCTATCATACTGTTCTAAAGAAGGGGATTCTGCTTTGACTTCTTGTTGTATATAGAAGACTGCTTCAGCAGCACGTTCTGTTAGATTTTTTTGCACAGAATCAAAATTATAATGAATTAACCCTTGAATTACAACAGTGGCTAATACTAGCATTGTCAGTAAAACAAGGGTTAAATTTGCAAATATAAATTTTGAACGGAAAGCTAATTTCATTCAAATCTCCTCATTTTGTAGCCTACTCCAAAGACTGTTTGAATATAGTTGTGTTTTGCGTATTGTCCGACCTTTTTTCGGATTCTCTGTATGTGCATATCCACTGTTCGAGTATCTCCAAAGTAATCATAACCCCATACTTTTTCGAGAAGATGTTCTCTAGAAAAAACCTGCTCTGGGCTAGAGACTAGAAGATGAAGCAATTCAAACTCTTTTGGCGTTAAATGAATTTCGTGATCGTTCACTAAAGCTTTTCTTTCGTTTAAGATGATTTTAATTTCATCGTTAACAATAGCATCCTCTTCGGGTTTTGTAGGTACACTAGAGCTTCTTCGTAGCAAAGCCTTCACTCTGGCGATTAATTCTCTATTGTCAAAGGGCTTTGTCATATAGTCATCTGCGCCTAATTCAAGGCTTAAAACACGGTCAATAATATCTGTCTTTGCTGTGAGCATAATAATAGGAATGCTCTTTTGGGCACTTACTTTTTTACAAACATCGTAACCATTAATTTTTGGAAGCATCAAGTCTAAAATCATCAAGTCTGGATTAAAGGAGTCTACCTTCTCTAGCGCCTCTTGTCCATCACTTGCAGTATCTACAATATAACCCTCAAATTCTAAATCCAACTTCAATAGATCTTGTATAGCTGCTTCGTCATCTACTACGAGAATTTTTTCGTTCATAATCAATACCACCTATAAATTAAAGTAATTGTATTCATTATAATCTCTTTCATATAAAAAAGCTAATAAATTGTTGACAATTAAGATTTTCTTTAACTTAAGGCTTTAAAACAAAGATAAAATAGTTCTGTATTTTAAATTCCATCTGTTGAAAGATTTCTTTTGTCTCTTTTAAAATTTCATTAACTCGCTCATCGGGTACATTCATGAGCTTATACATGGTATTTATTTTAAAATTAAGAATGCTTTCATCCTCACAATTAAAATAGCCTTCAATCGTTTTCTTTGTAATGCCAATTCCAGCACCTACAACACTAGTCTGTATAAGCTTGATTTCATCATCACAAAAAGGAAGATTATAGGTATCCACATGCATCTTATAAAATTCATAGAGAACATCCGAATCATATTCTAGGCCAGTGTCACAAATTTCATAGTAGAAAGTTCTTAAACGCTCATCCCGCTTTAATAATTCTGTAAAAATCCTTGTCTCTAGTGTTGTACCGTACTGTAAATCGTATTTGCCATAGTGATTGATTAGATACGTTTTCACACTTTCCTTGATCATACTCATAAATTGCCCATAGATATGGGCAGCGATATTTTGTTTGGTCTTAAAATAGTAATTAATTAATCCAGGGTTGCTGTTTGCTTTTTTACATATGTCAATATAAGTAGTTTTCGTATAGCCTTGTAGATAGAAAAGTTCTTTACAAGTTTCAATAATCCGATTTTTAGAATCTTTGCTTGTCTTATAGCTAGCCACATAATCGCCTCCTTGTATGCATATTATACATCATTAAATTTGCAATATCAAATAAAAGCTAATTTATGCAATTTTATAATAGATGAATAGAGTATAAAAATAATAGCTATATATGAAATGAGTTTTAGCGGATGTAAAACAAGTAGGAGATGCTACTCAATCTGCGTTAGTACTTTCTATGTACACCGTAGGTGGTGCCATATCTGGGGTGATATTTGGTAAACTATATGAAAAGGTTAAAAAATACATGATTACAATAGCATTCATTGGCGGTGC
>CAZVEI010000006.1:19589-21828 GCA_964626295.1 uncultured Alkalibaculum sp. | reverse complement strand
ATCTATTTCTACATATTATTTTTAGAGATCTTTCGCGCAAGCGCCTCTGGATGACTACTGCAATTTAAACTTGCTATAGCGAGAAAGTGTTTTAAACAACCGTTTAACCATTGTTCCACAGTCGCTTAACTACTTGACTATGTTAATAAAGAGTGTCTAATATCTATAAAATAGGGTATATATAATTATACTTACATATTATTAGTAGTAATTGAATTTTAGCTTTCATATTTATAAATATAGAAAGGAAGTGAAATAGAGTTCTCTTCAGGGAGATCCTCTAGCTATTATGATTAAAAACCGACTAAGAACCACTATCCTCAATTTAAAAAAGAGCATTGAACGCTTTCCCATTACTGTTTTTTTATCTACTGCCCTAGCAATACTCTTAATTATATTTCACGAGAGACCAGACATTTTGACTCAAGTACAAATTGACAATTTTGTAAGACTTAATATGGTCGTTGGTCTGAGTATTTTACTTTCTCTTTACATTGGTCTGTTTGCAGAGAGGCTATTTTTTAATAACGCCTTTAAAAAGATCCTTTCCTATATTATTGGCGCTATAATACTTATTTTATATTACTTCCTATTGCTACCTGACTTTAATTTTGTTTCAATAGCTAGGTACACAGGATTTGTACTGTTTTTGATGATATCTACCTTTTATATTCCATGGCTTAAAAGAAATGAAAACTTTGAATACTATGTGATCAAAGTTTTTTCGAGCTTGCTTGTCACCTTTGTTTATTCAGCTGTTTTATGTTTTGGTTTATTTGCCATACTCTTTACTGTAGATCAACTTTTTGATTTAACCATAGACGGTAAATACTATTACTATATATTTTTATTTGTATCCCTTATTTTTGCAGTAGCCTTATTTCTATCAAAAATACCGGGGAGCAAAGATGAGCTTAAGGATTACACTTATTCTAGGTCTTTAAAGGTCTTGTTGCTTTATATTGTTATCCCATTAATTAGCATATATACGCTAATACTTTATGTGTACTTTGCTAAAATCCTCATAACAAGTCAGTGGCCAAAGGGTTTAGTATCTCATTTAGTCTTATGGTATTCAACTATTAGCGTTGGCGTAATTTTTTTAATATCTCCTATTTTGCAGGACAATCCAGTAGGAAGAATATTTAAAAATATATTTCCGAAAATTATTATTCCCATTTTAGGAATGATGTTTGTATCCATTGGTATTCGCATCAATCAGTACGGTATTACGGAAAATAGGTATTATGTAGTGCTCTTAGCTCTTTGGGTTTTAGGTATTATGATTTATTACTCCCTAATAAAAAATATCAAAAACATCATTGTACCCATTACTTTATCCCTTGCAATACTCATCGCTATTATTGGACCACTCAGCAGTTTTTCTTTTGCCATAAGAAGCCAAAACAGTCGCTTTGATGAGCTTTTATTGGAAAATAATATGTTAGTTGATGGAGCCATTGTAGCAAATACATCTATTCGCTCTGATAGCAAAAAAGAAATAACAAATATTATCACGTACTTTGAAACCTACCATGAGCTTGAAGATTTAAAGTCTCTTCCTGAGAATTTTAGCCTAACAAATATGGAATCTGTCTTTGGATTTAAGTATAATCCATATGATTATTACCAAGATCAATACTTCTATTATAATCTAGATATGAGTGGAGGCTTAGCTTTTGACATTTCAAATTATGATTATTACATTAGTATTAGCACATGGAATGAACAGATTGTATCTGTAGAAGATCTTAGCATAAAGTATCATAGGGATAGCAATGTATTGACGATTAAAAGAGGAGAAGAAATCTTACTGACTCAAAACATGCTGGAATATATACTAAAAATTTATAAAGACACCAATTTGGCAGATATAGAAGAAGGTATTATATCTTCTGTTGAAGACTTATCTGTTGAAATGGAAAACGAAAAAATAAAGGCTAATTTGATTTTCACAAGCATCAATGGTCAAGTAGAAGGGGGTATAGAAGAAGGACTTGTACTGGAAAGTGCGGATATGATACTACTATTGAAAGTAAAGTAGAAGATTTTTGTGAAGATGTTGTTGATATGTTTGAAGATGATGATTTTGACCTTGAAATAATACAAATCGATCTTTATGATAATAAATCTAAAAGTTTAGATAGTTTTACTTATGATGTTGATGACGGATCACTTGATTAAAATTAGAGCTCCTTTCTGCTTAATCTATTAAAACAGAGAAAACGTATTTGCCTAT
>CAZVEI010000006.1:0-19579 GCA_964626295.1 uncultured Alkalibaculum sp. | reverse complement strand
TATTGAAAGTAAAGTAGATTTTGTGATTGGCAGAAAACAGCACTTCGGCGATATAAGGGCGGAAAGCAAAATTTTAGGTCATCGAAGGTGTCCCCAATAGGGAACGTGAGGGCACCGTTCCCTACTGATTTGGAGGTAGATTTGCTTACCACCTTATTTTATTATTTTCATCGTAAACTTCTTCCCTTTAATAGTAGAATTTTCTAACCCTTTGAAGGCTATTATGCCTTTGCCTTCAAAAATTTCTACATAAGTACAGGTATCTTGTACGTCTATTATTCCAATTTGATCTGCTTCAATGCCTTCAATATGAGTCAAGGCTCCCATAATATCACCAGGTCTTATTTTTTTCTTTTTTCCTGCATTGATTCTTATTCTCGTTATTTCCTTGTTGATTTTTGCAGCTTTATTGGTCTTTCGAATCACAGTTTTTTTCGGCTTAGAGTATAGGCTTTCTTCGAATCCTTCTTCAAATGCTTCCTCTAAGGCTTCTAAACTAGATTCTTCTATTTTATAACCTAGATAATCTTCTATTTCTGCAAATCTTTGGCTTTCTTTTTCGCTTACTAAGTTAATCGCGACACCTTTATTATCTTTTCTGCCTGTTCGTCCAATTCTGTGAACATAGTTTTCCCTTTCATAGGGGACCTCATAATTGATGACGTGAGTGATATCTTCTACATCAATTCCCCTTGCTGCAACATCTGTAGCCACTAAAAACTGAATTTCCCCTTTTTTAAAAGCATTTATCGTCTGAAATCTCTCTCTTTGAGTCATTCCACCGTGGAGGGCAGCACAGGAATATTTATTTTGCTTTAAAGAATTGCCAACTTCCTCTACTCTTTCCCTCGTATTGCAAAAGAGAATGGTGCTCCCCGCTTTTTCTGTATCTATAATTTTCATAAGGACATGAATTTTATCTTCGTTGTTCACTTTGTAGTAATATTGTTGAATCTTTTCATGAGTAGTGTAACTGGACCTGATCTCAATCTTCATGCTGTCTTTCATGTATTCATTACATATTTCTTCAATTCTTTCTGGCATCGTTGCTGAAAATAATAAAGTTACTCTATTTTTAGGCAGTGTCTGAATGATTGCCTCCACTTGATCAATAAAACCCATATTTAGCATTTCGTCTGCTTCATCAATAATTAAATATTTAATGAAAGAGATGTCTAAATTCCCTCGCTCGATGTGGTCCATAACTCTACCAGGCGTTCCTACAACGATATGGACTCTTTGGCGCAACTCCCTCTTTTGCAAATCAATAGGGTGTCTTCCGTAAAGGGGAGTTGCTCTCACCTTCTTGAATCGACCGATATTTTGAACATCCTCCTTAATTTGCAGTGCCAGCTCTCTTGTTGGTGCTAAAATCAAGGCCTGAGGTTTTTTTTCTTCAATTTCTACTTTCTCGCATAAAGGAATGGCAAAGGCAGCTGTTTTACCGCTTCCCGTTTGAGATTTTACAATCAAATCCCTACCCTTCATTACAAGTGGGATGACCTGTTCTTGTACTTCCATTGGGTTATCATAATCTAATTTATCTAAAGCTTTAAGAATTTCATCACTTATGGCAAAATCTGTAAATTTCATTTTTATCACCTAGTTTTTTACTTCCCTTTCTTTGGCAGTCTTTTCTAAACAGTAGTTTATTATACATTAAAAAAAGAATGAAAACTACTCTTTTCACCAATCCTCTAACAATTGACGAAACAGAAAAAGAATCTTATAATTTAATAATGCGTAATCCATTTTAAAGTAAAAGAGGTCTTTATGAAAAATATTATAGTAAAAGATACCCTACGTGAAATTAAAAAAAGTTTTAGCCGTTTTATATCCATATTAGCTATTGTCTCCATAGGAGTAGGTTTCTTTGCTGGAATAAAAGCTAGTGGCAAAGATATGAAATTAACCACAGACACCTATTACGATGAAAAACAATTAATGGATATTCGAATCCTTTCTACTATGGGATTTGACGAAAAAGACGTAAATGCCATAGAAAAAAGCGCTGAGGACGTAGAAGTATATCCATCCTATTTTCTAGATTTGTATGCAGAAAAAGACAACAAACAAGATACTGTCAGAGTACATACATTATCAAAATCCTCAAAGATCAATAGTGTACAGATCCTTGAAGGACGTATGCCCCAAAAATCTGGGGAGTGCGTTGTAGAATCAGCATTTCTTCGAGAAAATCTATACGACATAGGCGACACAATTAAACTCACAAAGGAAGATGAAGACCTTTCTGATCGTCTAGCAAAAGAAGAGTATACCATTGTAGGAACGATATATAGTCCCCAGTATATATCCTATGAAAGAGGAAACTCCCCCATAGGAAATGGCTCAATAGACTATTATCTTATGATCCCAGAAGAAGATATCACATTGGAAGTGTATACTGAGGTTTATCTCTTTAGCAAATCAGCAAAAATAAAAGATAGCTATACTTCTGCTTATAAAGACGAAGTCGACAAATTGGTAAAATCTTTAGAGAAAACTGCTCGTGTTCGAGAAGAAGAAAGGTATAACGAAATTGTCTCTGAAGCTCAAAACAAATTAGACGATGCAAAAGCTGAATTAGAGGATGGAAAAATAGAATTAGAAGATGGTATTAAAAAGGCCGACAAGGAATTTCAAAATGGTCAAAAGAAAATTGATGATGGTTTAAAGACTTTAAAAAACCAAGAAAGCTCTTTTTGGTCCCAAATGAATAGTGCCCAAAAGAAAATTGATACAAGTTTTCAGGAACTCTCTCAAGGAGAAAAAGCTTATGAAGAAGGTTTAGCTCAGTATAACCAGGGTCTTAAAATAATAGAAGATAATATAAAGTCCCTAAATGAGAATAAAGAGAACTTACCCCCCCAAGAATACGAAGGAGCCTTAGCCCAATATGAAGGAGCTTTAGCCCAATTAAAGACTAAGGGAGAAGAACTTACTCTTTCAAAACAACAAATTGATGCCAGCAGAGTAAGCCTTAATGAAGGACAAAAAGAGCTTGATGCACAAAAATCCAAGGGACTCTCTGAAATCAACAAAGGTAAAACAGATCTAGCAAAGGCTCAAGAAAAATTAAAGAGTGAAAGAGATAAATTTACAAAAGAAGTACAAAAAGCAAATAAGGAATTAGAGGATGGTCAAAAGGAAATTGACGATGCACAAAAGGAGATTTCAGACATTGAAAAGCCAACTTGGTACATCAATACTAGAGATGATAGTCCTGGTTATACGGAATTTGGTCAAAATGCAGATCGAATTGATGCAATTGCTAAAGTATTTCCCGTCTTCTTCTTACTCGTTGCTGCACTAGTTAGCTTAACTACCTTGACCAGGATGATTGAAGAACAGCGCATGCAAATAGGTACACTAAAGGCACTAGGCTATAGTAAAATAGCCATTGTCTCAAAATACTTTTTCTATGCAAATTGCGCTAGCCTTATAGGTGCCATACTAGGGCTTACAGTAGGATTTCGACTTTTCCCATGGGTAATCTATACAGCTTATGGAATTATGTACAATTTGCCTTCTGTTATCACGCCTTTCCATATGGATTTTGCTCTGTACTCTATATTAGCAGCTCTTATATGCACCAGCTTGTCTGTATTTTTGGCCTGCTATAAGGAATTACTTTCTCCACCTTCAGCCCTAATGCGCCCTAAGGCTCCAAAGGCTGGAAAGAGGGTACTTTTAGAACAAATCCCATTTATATGGAATCACATGAGTTTTATTACTAAAGTTACAATGAGAAACTTATTTCGCTACAAAAAGAGAATGCTCATGACAGTCATTGGCATTGCTGGAAGTACGGCTTTGATTTTAATAGGATTTGGCGTCAAAGATTCTATATCAGATATTTCTAAAATGCAATTTGGAGAGATTTCTCATTACGATATGATGACTGTATTAAAAGACGATGCAAATATGGATGAAATTCAAGGGACATTCCAAGCTGAGAAAAACATTACAAATTATTTAACAGCTTATACCAATAGTACAAAAGCTTCAAGCCAAGGAACAGATTATCCAGTTACCATTTTTGTGCCAGGTGATGAAAATAAGCTAAAGGAATTTATCAATTTAAGGACATATGAAAACCGTAAGCCAATCAAACTAAACCAAGATGGTGTAGTTATTACAAAAAAATTATCTCTTCTTTTAGACCTTGAAATTGGCGAAGAAATTCTAGTAGAAGATTTTAATAATAAACCTATAAGTTTAGAGATAACAGGTATTGCAGAAAATTATATCTCTCACTACGTATACATGACAGATAACTATTACGAGAAATTTTTTAATGAAGATATTAGTAATAATGTGATACTCTCAATCTTAAAGGATGATTCCCACCGTTTTAGAAATCGGTTTTCAGAAAAACTTATGGGATATGATGATATCGCTGGGATTAATTTTACCTTTGATAGTGTACAGATTTTTGACGATATGATTGCAAGTTTAAATATTGTAATAGTAGTCTTAATCGTCTCAGCGAGTTTACTAGCTTTTGTAGTACTCTATAATTTAACAAATATCAATGTCAATGAGCGAATACGAGAAATTGCTACCTTAAAAGTCCTTGGTTTTTACGACAATGAAGTCTCTGCCTATATCTATAGAGAAAACATTGCCCTTACTATAATAGGTGCCCTTGTAGGAAGTGTATTTGGAACTCTCCTCCATGAGTACGTCATGCGAACTGCCGAAACCAATGATTTAATGTTTGGAAGAAATATCACACTAGAAAGTTATATCTTTTCAGCAATCCTGACCTTATTGTTCTCGATTGTTGTCAATATTGCAGTGCACTTTAGACTAAAGAAAGTCAAGATGGTGGAGTCTTTAAAATCTGTTGAATAGTAAAACGCCTTCGACGCTTAGTTCTACGTTTTATGTTGTAGGTTCTATGTATTAACAATAACCGAACGATGGTTGAACAGTAGGTGAACAATTGTTTAAAGCAGTATCTCGCCTATAGGCGAATTCAGCATTCAGTGAAAAAAGAGGAGATACACCTTTCGTGTATCTCCTCTTTTTTCCGCCCAAATTTTGTTGTATGTAAGGTTATTATGATTGCTTTTAGGTTGTTTATGCAACCCAGTTTTGAGATATTTTAACGCCTTCTGCTGCATTTGTAGTAAATGCATCAGATCCGATATGATCGCCAACTTCTTTTGTTACAGGGTTTCCGCCGATGATTATCTTAACATCATCTCTAAGTCCTGCTTCTTTTAATGCCTCAACTGTGTCTTTCATAGATTCAAGAGCTAATGTAAGTACACCACTCATACCAACTATATTTGGTTTTACTTCTCTAACTTTTTCAACGAAAGCTTCTACCGATTGATCAATACCTAAATCGTATACTTGAAATCCTGCCGCTTCAGCCATGCTCTTAAAGATGTTTTTGCCAATATCATGTAAATCACCATGTACTGTTCCTAGTACGATACTACCAACTTTAGTAGTAGTTCCGCTTCCGATTACTGGTTTTAAAGCGTTAATTGCTTCGGTTAACAATTCTCCAGCAAATATCAAGTCTCCTACAAAATATTCGCCTTGTTCAAATAAGTCGCCAACTACTGCCATACCGTCTTGGCATGCTCCAACTGCAGCTTGACCTTCTTCTTCAGTAGGATTAGAAGCAACAAATTCTTTAATTGTATCTAATACAACTTCTTCATCTAAATCTCCTACCGCTTGTGTTAACGCTTTCAAATCAATCATCATATACCCTCCTCAATTACATACTCAAGTATGTTTAAGTACATATTAACATACCCAAATATGTGTGTCAAACCACCTTTATATTTTCTTATACTTTTATAATTATATGCATATAAATTTGCATTAAATCCTTAAAATGTCGTAAAAATCTGATATAATATTTATATCTACAGTTATTTTTTAAAAATTACAACCTATCCCATCTTAGATAGAAACTGATTAATGTTTTTATAATAAAACAAATATATTTTTAGGATTGATATTATGATTAATAAAGGAAAGAGTACAAAAAAAGAATTGCAAGATAAAGCATTTGAATTGTTTGAAAACAGAGGCTATGACAATGTAACTATAGATGAAATATGTACCGAATTAGGTTTGACAAAAGGTGCTTTTTACTATTATTTTAAGTCAAAGTCTGATTTGCTATTAAAAAGCTACCGAAATACAGAAGGTGACTTGATGACTTTTTATAATAATTGCTTACATTTGTCAGCTGATGAGCAACTAAGAGCCATATTTGATTGGTATTTAGATTATTTTAAACTAGAAGATGTTCAAAAGGCAACTATTGTACCACCTATACAAACAGACCATTCCAGTAAAACCTATTCCATTCCTCATACTACCCAAAGGATCATATTTCAAAATATCCTAAACAAAGGAGTACAAAAGAGATGTTTTAGCCTTACAATTAACCCAATCGAAATGGCTAACTTTATCTATACCTACCTAGTAGGCTTGTCTTCCCTTTGGACTTATTACCAGAAAAACATAGATGTTGAAACAGAATTACATAATTTTTACTACAATATTCTACTGCCAATGCTCAAAGCGCCTTCGGCGCTTTAGTTCACAAACACTGTACTTCCATCTGGACTATTTTCATAAAACCATTTGCTGTCTTCTACGCTCATTCGGATACAACCAGCTGATGATTTTTTACCTAGGGTATCGTCTGTAATGTTTTTGTCTTTATCCATAGCTACAGAATGAAATAAATAGGAGCCACAGTAACGAACCCAATACATAGCGCCGCTATTAAAATAATCAGAGTAGAACCACTCTCCCCTGTCTTTAATTTTATATATTCCTGTTTTTGTAGGGGATTTATTCTCTCCAGTAGAACATAAAATTGTTCTCTCTAGTAACCAGAACTCAGTGTCTTCGTCTCTCTTCAATACGTAAGTTAATTGACGATCAATATCTACCCAAATAAGGGTGTCTGTTTTACTGTTTAATTGTCTCCATCTGACGTAGCCTTCAATCTGTTCTTTAGTGAGTTGGTTTGTGTTTGTAGGTTCATTTTGTGGAATATATAGTACCTTTCTTGGTAGCCAGCCTATCTTTCCACTTCTTTTTTTGATATGATACCAAAGATATCCTCGATCTTCTTGTATCGTTACAATTTCACCTGAAGATACAGTATCTACAACTTGAGAGTTGCCCTCATTTTGATCTCTTATGACGGCATCCTCTCGTAAAACGGCTTTTACGCTAGACGAATAGACTAAGTTTTTAAAAGGATTCACTACTTTTTTTTCATCTTTAGACATATCTCTCCCCCTTTTCAAATACATTATCCCTATTACTATATGAAGCAGAAAAATAAAAATGATAAAATATTATTTGTTTGACATGTATAATAAAGTATGGTATTATAAACGAGTACTTAAATTAATAGTAAATAAATTTAACATAAATGTTTTCAATTAGTTCTCATGATTGAGTATTATCCTAATTAGAAATATATTTGTTATAGGTATTGCGTATATTTAAGGAATATAATTTAGGAGGTACACATTCATGAATGGTACAGTAAAATGGTTTAACTCAGACAAAGGCTACGGATTTATTACAGGAGATGATGGAAAAGACGTTTTCGCTCATTTCTCTCAAATCAATTCAGACGGATTCAGAACGTTAGAAGAAGGCCAAAAAGTAAGCTTTGAAATTACTCAAGGTCCTAAAGGCCCACAAGCTGAAAACATTTCAGTTCTTTAATTAGAAGACAACCGTATGCTAAATAGCATGCGGTTTTTTTATTTTACAAACAATAAAAGAGCCTTTTAAAAGGCTCTTTTTTCTGCTTCTTATTTAAGCAAAATAGCTTCAATCTTCAATCATGCTCATTACTTCATCTAAAATATTCCTCATGAACATAATATGCTTTATATTATATTCTCCCCCTTCATATTTTTTTCTTACAAGATCTACCCCATCTTTCATAGCCTCCATAAATATTTTTTCCCTATCCTTATCTAAATTGCCATTTATGACGCTTTTACATATATGAATAATCTGATTTTTGTCTAGATTTTCTACAGCTTTTAATAATTCATCATATTCGACGATGCTTTTATCGTTTTCTATCCTTATAGTTTTCATAATACTTTTCTCCTTATCTCATTACTAAATATTATTACTATATTTAATGTATATTCGATAAAGGGTTGCAATATACTGCTTTTTTAATGATAATACAAATCTTAAAATATCAGCTTCTATGATACTATTGGATACAAAATAATACCTATAGCCAATCCCATGACAATGAGCCAAAGTTCGCTCACCCTACTTTTTCGTAGTAAATATAATCCTCCACCAAAAATAAAGACAGACCATATATTAAAGTTCTCCGCGATAATTTTTCCATCTCCATTGTTAAAAATCCCCATCAGAAAAATAGTAGTGGCTGCTGCTGCTATTAAACCAATAGCGGTAGGTCTTAAAGAAGATAATATGCTTTGCACTACATTTTCTTCTTTATGTATTAAATAAAAACGAGCTATTATGGTACATATAAACATAGCAGGAGTACATAAACCTGCTGTAGCAATAATAGAACCTGGCAAACCAGCAATTAAAGTGCCTACAAAAGTAGCCACGTTAATCCCCATAGGCCCTGGTGCCATTCCTTCTAAGGCTATAATATCAGCGTATTGTTGTGCTGTAATCCAAGCATTGTTTTGAACTACTGCATCATAGATTAAAGGAAGAGAGGCGTATCCTCCCCCAAAGGTGAAGAGACCTACTTTAAAGAACTCAAAATATAATAATAAATAAATCATTTTTTTGTGGGACCTCCCATCTTTTTAGATAATAAAATCAATTGTATTACCGTACCTATGGCTCCACAAAGTAAAATAATTAAAATCGTATTAATATTAAAAATAAAAGCTAAAATAAAAGCTAAGAGCATAATAAAAATAGGAAGCCAATATTTATCCTTTAAAATTTTTCCCGAATAGTTTATGACCACATTAATCATTATGGCACCTACTACAGCTTGAGCCCCTTTTAATCCATTGCGAACAATAACATTATCACTAAATAGGGCGTAAAAAGTAGAAACTACAATTACTGTGACTAAAGGGGGAAGGACAGCTGCTGTCACTGCTACAATAGATCCCTTCATACCAAAGAGATGATACCCTACCATAATAGAAGCATTCACTGTAAAAATTCCTGGACTCGTTTGAGACATTGCTAAGATATCAATCATCTCTTCTTCTTCAATCCACTTTAATTCATTTACAAATTTTCTATGCATTAATGGGATGATAACATATCCTCCACCAAAGGTCAGTGCACTGATCAAAAAATTTTTTTTAAACAAATTCCATAACGAACGGTTGCTTTTGTCGTCTACCATATAAACACCCTTTTCTATCGTCAATTTACTTTTACTAGCGCCCTCCTATAGGACAAGTTTTGATGCATATGCCACAGACAGAGCCTCGGCCTATATGTTGATAATGCTCTTTCATATAAGTGCTGCATCCATGGGCATCATATAATTCTTTTCTCTCCATACCTCGAATCCAATTTTGCCCTTCAATAGCCATAGCAGGGCAAGAGTTCATACATATTTTACAATTACCACAAGAAGATTCTGTAACAGGAGGCCTCTCTACTGGCAGTTCCATATTCGTTAGTACAGTACCTAATCGAACTCTCGGGCCGTATTTATGATGAATGAACAAGGCGCTTTTGCCAATCCATCCTAAACCTGCAATGGTTGCTGCAGTCTTGTGGGGAAATACACCATAATACGGTTTGTTGTGCAAAGATTGAGATGCAGGGATAGGTATCCCTGCAAATCCGCAATTTTGAAGGGCAATTGTTGTCTTCAGCATAACTTCATTGAGATGATTATTTACACTGCGATAGTGAGAAAAATATGTATCTGTCGGCTCATCTGTAATATCGTCAATAATTCCATTGGATAATTGAAGAACTAAGGTAATTGCATAGTGATATTTAGACCAATTCGGAGGTACTACTTCCCCCACTTCACTAAATCCCACATCACTTATTCCTAATTTTTCTATAAATTCTTTTAAATCATGACCCTTCATATTTATCACCTAATAGATTATTATTTTTGATTTCTTTTATTCTTTTTACTCTCAATTGCCCACAGGCTGCATCGATATCCCTTCCATGCTCATGGCGTATTTTACAATTAATATTGTTCTTTTTTAAGGTATCATAAAAAGATAATAGAGAAGAATGATCACTTCTCTTATATTGGCTGTGTTCATCTACAGGGTTATAGGGTATTAGATTCACGTAGACATTGCCCTTTATTTCATCAAGTAGCGAGGACAATTGTAAAGCATCTTCCTTTTGATCATTTACTCCCTTTAATAAAATATACTCAATAGTCACCCTTCTCCTTGTTTTATGAATGTAGTACTTTATAGAGTTTATTAGTTTTTCTATTGAATACACAGAATTAATTTTCATGATTTTTGTTCTGAGTTCATCATTAGGGGCGTGAAGAGAAATGGCTAGATTTACGGGCAAATTGATTTCAGCAAATTCGCGGATTTTACTTGGAATGCCACTTGTAGAAACTGTTATGCAACGTCCTGGAATAGCAAGGCCTTTGTGATCTATTATAATCTCTATAAAACTCATAATATTAGAAAAATTATCAAAAGGCTCCCCTATACCCATAATCACCACATTACTTACCATTTCTCCTTGTTTTTTATTATCTAGATAAAGTTGGACCTGCATAATCTGTTCGATTATTTCGCCACTAGAAAGGTTTCGTTCTTTACTTAGTAAACCACTTGCACAAAAACTACAACCCATATTGCAGCCTACTTGTGAAGTAACGCAAACAGATATGCCGTACTCGTATTTCATCACAACTGTTTCAATTAAATGTCCATCGCTTAATTGAAATAAAAATTTAATCGTTCCATCTCTTGATTCTTGCTTTTCATATAATTTCAAACTCTGTATATAAAAATGTTCTTCAAGGAGTCGCATACATTCCTCTTTTAGATTAATCATATCCTTGAATGTAGAAACTCCCTTGCGATAAAGGTAATCCCAAATTTGAGAAGCTCTGTATTTTGTATGGCCCTTTTGTATCATCCAATAGATTAGTTCATTATATGTCAAATTGTATATACTTCTTCTGTTCATCATTTCCTCTTTCTTTGCCTCAAAATTACTGTCACTCTACTATAGTATCATATTATACGTTTTTTTTTCAAATTAAAGCCCATATATTAAAAATGTTAAAAGCAATCACCATTTTCGTAATTTTACGTATTATATATTGAAATTTAATATAATTAGGAGGTTGTAAAATGTCTTGCTTCTTTGAAAATTGTGATTGTTCTACACTATTAATGTTCTTCTTGTTGTTGATTGTATTATTTGATAGCTGTGATCTATTTGGAGATAACAATGAAACTTTATTGTTCTTCTTCTTATTATTAGTAATTCTATTTACAAAGTAAATTGTTTTAAAGAGAACATAAAATGCCATCTACTTTCAGGTGGCATTTCCTTAAGATATTCGTTCTAAGTAAAACCTCCTTAATACAAAAACTACGAGAGCAAACAATGCCCTCGCGTTTTACTTTACTTTTTCTTATTCTCTAATTTTGCAATTTGCTCTTTATAGCTCTCAATTTCTGTATCAAACTCTGAAAATTGCCCTGATACTTCATTGCTCCAAAGATGTAATCCATCTTGCTGAAAAGTTATCTTTTTCTCTAGTTCAACATCTTTAAGATTTTGTCTAAGATCTAATAACCTGCGCTTTTCTCCATTTGAATAATTGTTTTTCATATCACTAGCCTCCTATTAAGCAACTGTTTCTTGTTGTAAAATGAATTTATCCTTTACAGTATTAGTTTTCGCCTATTACATTAAAGTAAATCATGTAAGTATAGGAAATTAAAACAATTATTGAAATTTTTATATTAATACCTATAAATTAGAATGGTAAAGAATAAATATGACGAGGAATGCAAAAGACAACTTTTCTGAGAATATTCGGTATTATATAGCTAAAACTATGAATTGATCGTTAAATTATTACACATTAATTTGATAAAGGAGATAAAAAGTGGAAAAGTATACAATTAAACATTTAAGGAATCAAAATCGCTTTATTATATCAAATGAGATGGGAATAAAAGTAGGAAAATTGAAATATGATGTAAAGCAAATGGATAACTTCCTCACATTGTCTACAGTTGTAAATCCTGATTACCGAGGACAATCTTTAGGTCATACATAATCATAGATATAGTAGCTGTATTAAAATAAACACTTAATGGAAAAACGCACTTTTATCATTTAAAAAATGAGTAGTACAATACCTACTCATCTTCAGAAATTGGTTATTCCATTTTTTCTTTTGCAATTGCTAAAAATTCATTGGCCTTTTTTATATATTTCACGGCTTCTCCAATAGCTTTACCTGTTTCTTCTTTTCCCATAGCGATTGCTTTTTCAGACCATTCGCTAAAATCCTTTGCATGATCTTCATTGTGATCTACCCAATGACTTAGAAGTATATTTAGTTTTTTAAAATCGGCATCGCCATGTTCATGAGAGTGAGCATGAGCGTGATCATGACTATGATCATGGTTGTGTTCATGTGAATGTGTGTGACCGCCTTCGTGTGAATGATTGTGATCGTGCTCCATATTCTTTCCTCCTTTGTATGATTTTATAGATATATTATACCACAGAATAGGTGGATTGCTTTCATTTGATTTAATCCTTTACAGGTACCTCTACGCAGATTCATTGTAAACCTTATTCTTAAAATTAAGTTGACAATGTTTTTATGATTTACTATAATAATATCATTCCATGGATAATACATATTTGAAAGGATTAATATGACAAATAAAAAAACCAATACGCTTACTTTTATTGGCCTTATGACGGCAATCATGTGTACACTAGGGCCACTTTCTATCCCTATTCCATTTTCACCTGTACCTATTAGTTTTATAACTCTAGCTATATACTTTGCGGTAATCTTGTTAGGGCGTAAGAATAGTACTATTAGTACCCTAGTCTATCTGTTAATTGGACTTGTTGGTGTACCTGTCTTTTCTGGCTTTACAGCTGGACCTGCAAAATTACTCGGTCCTACAGGAGGATATCTAATTGGCTTTATTTTTATGACCCTTATTGCAGGATCCTTTATAGACAAGTTTAAAGACAACCTCTATTTGCAAACTCTAGGACTACTTCTAGGAACGATCGCTACATACGCTTTAGGCACTTTGTGGTTAGCTTATCAGGCAAACCTAACATTTAAAGCTGCGTTGTTTGCTGGGGTCATTCCTTTTATTATAGGTGATGGTATTAAAATAGCCATTGCTATTATTTTAGGAAATACAATAAAAAAACGCCTTTCAAATCTTTAAAACTAGTTTTTGTGAACGGAATTACACAAACAATTTTGCATTATAGGGTAATGTCTTGTTTATTTTAGTAAAATACAATATAATTTCTTATATAGAATCAGCTCCCATACAGTTTCTAACAAATAAACAAAAGAGGGATCTTTATAATGAAAAAACCAATAGTAGTTATGGAGGAATTACTTTCCATAGAAAAAGAATTAAGGCGATTTTTAATGTCCTATAGATTTGGACTTGAAGAGGTAATGACCAAAATCAATATTCTAAAGGATGAATTTCAATATATTCATGACTACAACCCTATTGAGCACGTTAAATCTAGAGTTAAAAGCCCAGAGAGTATCTTAAAGAAAATAAACAGAAAAGATTTAGAGGTTTCTATAGCTTCCATAAAAGAAAATATTCGAGATATAGCTGGCATTCGCATCGTCTGTTCCTTTGTTTCAGATATTTACACTATAAGTGAAATGATTCAAAGTCAAAAGGATTTAAAAATTATTGAGTGCAAAGATTATATTAAAAACCCTAAACCTAATGGATATCAAAGTCTTCATCTAATTTTACAGGTTCCTGTTTTTATGTCTGACAGAGTGGAAGATGTTTATGTAGAAATTCAAATTCGCACCATTGGGATGGATTTTTGGGCAAGTTTAGAACACAAAATCTTCTATAAGTACAATAAAGATATTCCTCAAAAATTAAAGGACGAGCTGAGAGAAGCTGCTATTACTATATCTCAATTAGAAAAAAAGATGGAAGCTCTTAACAAAGAAATTGAAAGAATCAAACAACTTAATGATGCTAATAATATAAAGACAGACGAAACTTCAATATAAGAAGTTTCGTCTGTCTTTTATCCTATCAAGCTATTTGAGTACTACAACGGACATGGCCTTAAATATGGCGTAGAACTCGTCTCCTATTTTAATATCCAGTTCAACCATAGATGCCTTTGTAATTAATATACGAAGAGGTATACCTATGTGTAACAGTACTTTGACTCTTTTATCTTCAAGCTCTATGTCTTCTACAATACCTTTGTGCACATTTCTTGCGCTGCTTTTAAATCCTTCATGACTAATAATAATATCCTCTGAACGTATAGCTACTTTAACCTTACCTTCTAATTCTGTTGAAACACAAATTTTCACTCCATTTGTAACGACAAATTTTAAATTATCTTCCGTAATAATTTCCCCATCAAAAACATTCTCTGCCTTTCCAGTATTCATAAGGTATAAATCTAATTGAGTTTGAGATACCCGAATGCTCCTACCTATATGATGAGCGCTAATATCTCCCCTTTTAATCATCTCATAAATTGTATACTTGGATAGCTTTAATTTATTGGCTAACTCCTCCGGAGTATATAATACTTCTTCTTGCATATGAAACCTCCTCGTTTCTTTATCCTATATGGTAATTAATTGTATTCCTTTATTATACTATATCCTACTTAATTAGCAATTGACTTTTGTAAAGGAGTGCAATATAATTTAATTAAAATTATTTATGTTTGGTGTAGTTATGTTTCATTAGTTTAAACTAAATTACATTACAAAACGAGGAGAAGATCAATGAAAAAACCTAGTATTGCTTTAACATTTTTATTAGTCCTTACTTTCTTCTTTGCTGGCTGTAATAGCACAGATACAAGTAACGATGCTAATAACAACACAAGTGAAAAACCAGCAGCAGAAGGATCAGCTGAGGAAGGTGTTACTGTAAACATTTCAGCAGCAGCTAGTTTATCTGAGGCATTGATTGAAATTCAAACAGAATACGCTAAAGAAAGTAATGATACTTTACAATTTAACTTTGCAGGTTCAGGATCCCTTCAAAAACAAATTCAAGAGGGCGCACCTTGCGATCTATTTATTTCTGCATCTAAGGCTCATATGGATACATTAGAAGGAGCAGGTTTCATCAATACAGAGTCCCGTAAAGATATGCTTGGAAATACACTTACTCTTATTGCATCTAAAGAAAAGGCAGATGTGGTTAAAGGAAAAGATTCTTTGACAAGCGCTAATGTAGAAAGTATTTCTATAGGCGAACCAGAAACAGTTCCAGCAGGAAAATACGCACAACAAAGCTTTGAAAGCCTTAAAATTTCAGATGAAGTAAAGGACAAAATTGTCTTAGCTAAAGATGTAAAACAAGTTTTAGAATACGTAGAAACAGGCAATGTAGATTGTGGACTAGTATACAAATCAGATGCAATGTTACTTGAAACTGGTATAATTGTAGAAGACATGCCAGCAGGCAGCCATGACCCTATTATTTACCCAGCAGCATTAATTAAAGACGGAGAACAATTAGAAGCAGCAGCTGATTTCTATGAATTCTTACAAACAGATTATACAAAAGCTGTATTTGAAAAATACGGTTTTGTCGTACTGTAATCTGCGGTATTCTATAATATAATTTTTTTTACTCTCATTACGCATATACATAAGGAGCTTACATAACATGTTATCACCTATTATTCTTTCTTTAAAAATTGCATCCATTGCTACTATTTTTTCCTTTGTATTAGGTATTTTCTTTGCTTATATCTTAAACAGAAAAAATATCCCTGGAAAAAATGTTTGGGAGACTATACTTATACTTCCTATGGTATTACCCCCATCAGTAACAGGCTATCTTCTCTTAATTACTTTTGGAAAAAGAGGATTAATAGGTGCTTTTTTAATAAAACACTTTGAAATACAACTTGTATTCACTTGGATCGGCGCAGCCATTGCAGCCTGTGTCGTTTCCCTTCCGCTTATGTACCAAAATGCAAAGTCTGCATTTATAAGCATTGATCCCATTTACGAAAAAGCAGCCGAAACCCTCGGTAGTAGTGAATGGAAAATCTTTCGAACGGTTACATTTCCCCTAGCATGGCCTGGCATTATCAGTGGTGTGATCTTATCTTTTGCCCGAGCCATAGGAGAATTTGGTGCCACCCTTATGATTGCAGGAAATATCCCTGGTAAGACCCAAACCATGCCAACAGCCATCTACTTTGCTGTAGAATCAGGAAATGCAGATATGGCAAATAAATTAGTATTAATCATGGTAGTATTTAGCTTTACTGTAATTTTCGCACTAAATATGTGGTTAAAAAGAAAAAATTATATTGGAAAACAAGGATGATATACATATGAATACCTATTTTAAAATCACAAGTCAACTAGACCATTTTAGTATGAATATGGAGTACGAATTCGAAAGTGGCGTTCTCGTAGTTCAAGGAGAGTCTGGTGCGGGGAAAACCACCCTTCTCAACTTTATCTCTGGACTGAAAAATCCAGAGGTCGGAAAAATTGCATTTGGCGAACAGATTGTATTTGATCACATAGACAAGATCAATATCCCTACAAGGCACCGAAAGATAGGTTATGTCTTTCAAAATTATGCATTGTTTCCCAATATGACAGTAGAAGAAAATATTACATATGGTATTAAGAATCTGACTAAATTTAAAGACAACGATGAAAGAAAAAATCTGTTTTCTTACTGTGAATCCGTCATGAACACTTTCCATATCAATCACTTAAAGAAGAAATATCCTAGGAATATTTCTGGTGGAGAAAAACAAAGAGTGGCCCTATCTAGAGCTATTGTAACAAAACCAAAACTCTTACTACTAGACGAACCCTTTTCTGCTCTCGATGAAAAGACAAAAAAAATTGTGTACAAAGAATTTGAGCAATTCAAACAGAACTTTCATATTCCCACTATCTTGATTACCCATAGTCCTTTAGAGTGTGAAATGTTTGCAGATCAAAAAATCGTCTTAGAAAATGGCAAGAGAATCAATTAAAGTGCCTGTGGCACTTTAATTGTAAGCTCTAGGCAAAACCTATAAGTCACCAATAATAACCATTATGTTTGATTTTTGCACACGAATTATTACTTCATTGAAACGGGGACTTCGCTTTAGCTTACGACTTTGACTATAAACATTCCCGAACCTTCTCAATGATCAAATCTGCCACATCTTCTATTTCAACCTCATTACTTACTTCTATATCACAATACTCTTTGTACAACTCCATTCTCTCATTATATAATGTATATATGGCATTTACTCCCTCTGCCAAAAGAGGTCGCATATTCACCTCTATATCACCCAAAATATCTTCTACAGGCCTATTAATAAAGACAACAACAGAATTCTTTTTAAGGTTTATGATATTGTCTTTTCTCTTTACAATACCTCCACCAGTTGCAATAATATGAGAATCTAATTTCCCCAATAAAATAGAATATTTGCTTTCCATATCCCTAAAGAAGGTTTCGCTTATGTCAAACATCTCTTTTATGGTTTTTTTCTCATAGGATTCTATATAATCATCCATATCGATTACAGGTTTATTTAGCTTTTTAGCTATGATTTTACTTAAAGTGCTCTTCCCACAACCAGGCATACCGATTAATACTATATTCTTACTCATAGATGCTCCTGCTTTAAAAATGCTAATATCTTTATTATTATTTCATCTGATATCTCTACTTCATTCCATATTTCCTGTGATTTTATTGCTTGAGCAACTAACATATATAAACCACTTACACTTTTAAGACCTGCTTCTCTCGATTGCCTTATAAACAACGTCTCTAAGGGATTATAGATTAAATCTACAGCTTGAGAAAATCCTATTAAATACTTCTTATCTATAGGGCTAGATTCTATGTTAGGAAACATACCTACAGGAGTAGTGTTGATAATGGTTGAACAATTTTTAATTCTCTTCAATTGATCATAAGAAGCGATTTCGTACTCAGGAAATTTTTGTTTAGCAGTAGCCACATCTCTTGTAATAAATATTATTTGTTTGATTCCATTATCTTTAAGGTACTCGCCAACTGCCTTTGATGCACCGCCAATACCCAATATTACAGCATTTTCCCCTGATATTTTTATATTCGCGTTTTCTAGCATCATGCCAAATCCATAATAATCTGTGTTATAGCCTGTTGCCATTTTATCTCTACCTATGGCAACTACATTTACGGCTCCAATCTTTTCAGCTTCAGGGCTAAGCTTATCTAAGTACTTGATAATATCGCTCTTATAAGGTATGGTTACATTTACGCCATCATAACCAAGGGCTTTTAACCCTGCAACTACATCTTTAAGATTTTCCTTTTTAACTTGAAAAGTGCCGTAATGTCCCCTAATTTTTATTTCTTCTAAGATTTTACTATTAATAATAGGAGAATATGTATGACCTAACTTTTCGCCGATTAAACCAAATAATTTTTCCATTTCATCCCCTGTCCCCATCTATGACTCCTTAAGACTCTATTTATATGCTTTTTATATACTCTTTTTGCACATCTTTTGAGGCTTCCATTATTTGAGTGTATATTTTTTCTATGCTTTCAGCGTATTTTTTATCCATTAAATAGCCAATGCATTTTTCTATAACTTGTCTTTCTCTGTCAATATCTAGAACGGCCATATTATGTTCAATTTTATATTTTGCTACATCTAATGCAGTGGTAAGCCTTTTTTCAAGTAATAACGTAATGTCTTTATCTATTTTATCTAATTCTTCTCTCGTCTTTGATAAATCTAATTTTTCCATACCTCACCTTCCCTTTCTAATATGTTATCGAATAGAGCTAGTGCCGCTGCTGCTTCGATAACAGGAAGAGCCCTTGGAACAATGCAAGGATCATGACGACCTTCTATTTTTAGCTTAGTATTTTTCATATTCAGGATATTGATGGTATCTTGTTGTAATGATATAGATGGCGTCGGTTTTATGGCTGTTCTAAAGACAATTGGCATAGAGTTTGATATGCCACCAAGAATGCCACCATTGTTATTTTGGGTACATATTATTTTTCCATTTTCTAAAGTGTAAGGGTCATTTGCTTCTGAACCTTTGCGCGTTGTGATATCAAATCCTTCACCAAACTCTATCCCTTTTATTGCAGGAATGGAGAATACTATATGGGCAATTTGACTTTCTAGAGAATTAAAGAACGGCTGACCTAACCCTGCTGGAACATTGACAATATAGGTTTCAACGACTCCCCCTAGAGAATCTCCACTGTTTTTTGCATATAAAATCTCATCTTTCATGGCATTGGAAATATCCTCTGAAAGCGTTGGAAAAGCCATAGCTTTTAACTTTTTCAGCAATATTTCATTT